>NZ_JACSJN010000002.1:300000-411226 GCF_018617135.1 Exiguobacterium sp. s163 | reverse complement strand
TGTTGTGGTGACTTCATTCTACACGAGGAAAGCGTCATGGGCTTTTTTGTGTTCACTTTGGGGTGTTGCACTTAATTTTATAATTCATCGAATAAAAAAAGATGCGAACTCTGTTCGCACCTAGTTTAAAATATGGCGTGTCGCCCGATATATATGAAAATGAGAATAATCGCTAGCATGGCGAAGGTTAATGTCATCGCCAACGGGCGCTTCATCCAGTTATCATTTAACTTCCTCTTCCGTTCGCCCTCTTGCCTCTCAGCTCGAGACGGCAACGTGTCCGCCAATTGCTCGCGTAAAGAATCCGCCTGATTCCGATGTCGCAACGTATGCCCTCCTTTACCTTTTTTATCATTTTACTATGATATTATTCAAAGGAAAAGATTTGCGTCAACCGAATTTTCCATTCTGTCACATTTTTTCGGACGATTTGCGGTGTATCCGGGAACGGAATCGGCCCACAAACATCACAGCATTCTTCTTGGTCGACCGTTTGTTCGGAAAAATAACGAAGCAAGTAATCGCGTCGGCATGTCCGGATGAGGGCATAATCCATCATCTGTCCGAGTTGACGATACCGATCACGCTTTCTTTCCTTTACCCAATCGAGTGCTTCTTGAAGCGAACGTTCTGTCAACAATTGCTTCAGCAGGAGAAACTTCGGGTCTTCTTCATTCATGCGTAACAACCTTGGTAGTTGCGCGAACGACGTCCCGTTCTCACGTTCAAAATAGGCTAGTCGCATGTCCTCGTCTTTCGGGTACTGTCCGTCGATTAAAAATTGCTGGATGCGTTCGTCACCATCGGCATATAGAAGGACCGCGAATGCGGGTTGTCCGTCACGCCCCGCTCGTCCGATTTCCTGCATGTATGCCTCGACTGTTGCCGGCAACTGAAAATGAACGACAGAACGGACGTTGTCTTTGTTCACACCCATCCCGAACGCACTCGTGCATACCATGACCGACACTTCGTCCCGTAAAAACTGGGACTGCACGAGTCGCCTGTCTTCCGTAGACATGCCTCCATGGTAAAACAATGCATCCTCTAGCTCAAAGGCTAACGCCTCTGCCTCGCGACGGGTCGCCGTGTAAACGACTGCAGGTTTGGGAATCTCTTGAATCAACTCTTTCAATCGCTCAAGTTTCTTCTCTTTTTCCAACCGTTCAACCAACAATCGGATTTCCGGACGATTGGCAGAGTGGACGAATTGTTCAGGTGAGAACAGTGCCAGCTTTTCAATGATGTCCTGTTTCACGCCTTCTGGCGCCGTCGCCGTGACCGCCATACACTGAGGACTCCCAATCTGTTTTCGCAACTCACCTAAACGCGCATACTCAGGACGGAACTCATGCCCCCATTGTGAGATACAGTGCGCCTCGTCAATGACGAGCATTTGAATTTTCACATTCGCCAGAGCACGCGTCACATAAGGAACGGCCAATTGTTCAGGTGAAAGATATAAAAAACGGTAACGTTTCAAATGGTTGATGATGTCCTGCTTCTCTTCAGCCGATTCCATCGACGTCAAACGAGCGACACCACGCTCTCCCCGTTCTCGTATATGCAGCATCTGGTCCTCAATGAGTGAGAGTAATGGCGAGACAATCACCGTGAGCCCTTGATTTTTAATATAAGAAGGAAGTTGGAACGTCAGCGATTTTCCCGCCCCCGTCGGCATGACGGCCAATACATCCTGCCCTTCGATCACGGCATGTATGATGTCGTGTTGTCCAGGGCGAAACGATTCATACCCGAACACTCGTTTTAATGTCGCTTCATACAAAACTCTCACCTCGTTTCAGTCTGGCGAAGACAAGTCGAATTTGAAAATAACTGACACGTCCCATTTTCTCAAATACCGGTTTCAACGCCCAGCTATCCGGATGCCGCAACTCTTCAATCGTGACCACATCCTCCATCGGTACAAATTGTTCGAGCGGGAAGACTTCTAAATACATCGCCATCTCGACGACATGGTCTTCAATCGTACTCGTACGTAAACGCCGTTTCGCTTGAACCTGTTGGAACGTGTATCCCTTTAAGAACAACTCATATGACTCACGTGCTGAATAGGTCATCCGGTCCGTCGATAAGCCGTACGTAAATCCCCGTAGTTTGGCATCATCCGGCAAGACCATTAACAGTTCGTTCCATCCGGCCAAAAAATACAAACGAGCCGTCTCGGCATCAACATGAAGCAGGCTGGCGATTTGTTCGTACGTCAGACCCGTCTCAAACGCTCCTGTGAATCGATAGACGACGGCCGTCGCATACGGGTCCCCGATTTGTTCAAGTGCTTGTTCAATCTCTTGATGAAACGTTCGCATGAGCGCTTTCCAATCCCGATCAAGATGTAACAACTGCTTGACCCATTGCTCTGCTGGACGATCGGCTTGTACCGGATAGAATGTCCGGGCATGTTCTTTTGACATGAACGTCTGCACGAACAAACTCAAGCGTTTCCACGTGGTCGCGTTAAAATCACGGCGTTCCCCGCCCAACCGATTGAATAGTTGCTCGACCGATTCTGGTGAAGCCAGCATTTCTCCCGCCTCTGTCAATCTGAATCGTTTACGGTCGAGCCATCCTCGTTTCTCAAGTTGTTTCAGGACAGATTCATACGAATAAGTCGTTTGTGGAAACTGTCCAAAAAGAGGCTCTAAGTCATAAAAAAATGCGTCCTGTAGCGTCGTGGCCGAGCGCTTCCCATTCAGGACATGGTAGAGACTTCGCTCACTCCGTTCTCCATTTAATCGTTTAATGGCCAGCAGAAGAACTCCATCCGCTAAATGAACCAAATCGTCACTTCCTTAAAAAAATCATTATCCTACCAAAAAGACGCTCGTTTCCTCATTGAAATAATTGGGTATGTAGACTACAATTACTCATAGTCAGTAGAATGATTTCTAAGAGAAACGAACCGTTTGGAGGGTTATTATCATGGCAAAATTTACAATCGTCGATAAAGATACATGTATCGCATGCGGAGCTTGCGGCGCGGCAGCACCAGATATTTACGATTATGATGATGAAGGTCTTGCGTTCAACTTGATGGATGACAACACAGGTACTGTTGAAATCCCAGATGAGCTATACGAAGACATGATGGATGCATTCGAGGGTTGTCCGACAGACTCGATCAAAGTAGCGGACGAGTCGTTTGACGGCGACGCTTTAAAATTCGAATAATCGTGAAAGACATATCGGTCCTGTACTGATATGTCTTTTTTGTGTTTTCGCATGTAACCGAGTCTAATCATGACATCTCTAGACAAGTATATCAAAAAAGGTTGTTTGGCTTAAGCACCAAACAACCTAGACGAAATGGACATATGTCCTATCTCGAATTAACGTTTCCCTTTAATATATGGGATACCGACTGACTTCGGCGCATCCGCACGACCAACGAGTCCAGCGAGAGCGAGAATCGTGAGGGCGTATGGTGCAATCAAGAGCAAGAGTTGCGGCACGTTATTGATGACCGGCAAGTTGCTTCCGATGATCGAGAGGGCTTGAGCGAATCCAAAGAACAATCCGGCACCAAGCGCACCGAGCGGATTCCATTTACCGAAAATCATTGCGGCAATCGCCAAGAACCCTTGACCAACGATGGTCGTTCCGCTGAAGTTCGTCGTGACCGTCACAGCATAAACCGCTCCGGCAAGACCACCAAACGCACCAGAGAGCATGACGCCCATGAAGCGCATTTTCGTGACGTTGATTCCCATCGTATCAGCCGCCATCGGATGTTCTCCGACCGAACGAAGACGAAGTCCAAACGGCGTCTTGAAGATGACGAACCACACAACGAACGCCAAGGCGATCGCAACGAACGACGTGTATTGGACGTTGATAAAGAACATCTTCAACACGGGAATATCGGATAAAAAGGGTACATTTTCTTTTGCGATCCGGTACTCGATAAAGTCGGTCTGTCCTTTGTTGTAAAGAACACGTACGACGAAGATGGCGAGACCGATAGCGAGCATGTTGATCGCCACCCCGAGAACCGTCTGATCCGCACGCCAAAGGATGGCAGGAACGGCCAAGAAGAGGGAGAACAACGCGCCGACGACCATGGCGACAAGCAAGGCAATCCATGGGCTAGAGGCACCAACACCTAAATCAGTCAAGGTGAGCGTCGTGATGATTCCTGTCGCGGCACCGATGACCATGATTCCTTCAAGGGCGATGTTGACGACACCAGAACGTTCACTGAAGATTCCACCAAGTGCTGCGATAATGAGTGGAGTCGCATAGGCAAGCGCAACCGGTACGACGATATAAAGGACTTCTAAGAAGTTCATTTTTTCTCCACTCCTTTCTTACGATTTCCTTTAAGTTTCTCAACGACATAGTTGATCGCATATCCAGACGCTACAAAGATGACGATGGCTGCGATGATGACTTTGACGAGCTCAGATGGTACGTTCGCACCGAGCTGCATTGCCAATCCACCGATGTTCAACCCTGCGAAGAGAATCGCTGCTAAAATGACTCCGATCGCAGTGTTCGCACCAAGAAGGGCGACGGCAATCCCGTCAAATCCGACACCAGTGAACGATGCCGAGAGGGTCATACTGCCGAATGTTCCGAGACCTTCCATCGCACCAGCGAGACCGGCGAACATACCAGAGATGACGAACGATAGGACGATGTTACGGTTGACGCTCATCCCTGCGTATTGTGATGCATGTTTGTTGAATCCGACGGCACGTAACTCATAACCGAGTGTCGTACGTTGAAGGATATAGTAGTACACGATTGCCGCAAGTACTGCGACAAGCACACCCCAGTGAAGACGTGAATACGTCGTCAACTCTTGGAGCCATGGCGAGGCGAGAGACGCCGAGTCGTTGATTGACTCTGTACGCTCGTTCGTTACGCCGATAACGCTACGCAATATCGCGTTCGTCGTGTATAGCGCGATATAGTTCATCATGATTGACGTGATGACTTCATGCACGTAAAACTTCGCTTTCAAGAATCCAGGAACGAACGCCCAAATCGCAGCTGCGACCATTGCCGCGAGGAGCGCGAGCGGTAAATGGATGAACATCGGTAAGTCGAAGTTAATCCCTACATAAACGGCTGCGACCCAGCCGATCAACACTTGTCCTTCTACCCCGATGTTGAATAGTCCTGTACGGAAGGCGAATGCAACCGCAAGACCCGAGAAGATGAGCGGGGCTGCAGCACGTAATGTTTCACCGACGGCATACGGACTACCAAACATTCCTTCAAATAACGAGATAAACCCTTGAACCGGGTCGTACCCACCAATCAACATGACGATAGCACCGACGAGTAGTCCTAAAATGATGGATAGGAATGGAATGAGAAGTTGGTTTAAACTTAATTTTTTCATTCTGTTTCGTCCCCTCTCTTACCGCCGGCCATCAAGAAGCCTAGCTCTTGCTCCGTCGTCTCTTTCGGATCACGAATCCCTACAATTTTTCCTTCGTAGAGAACAGCGATACGGTCGGATACGTGTAAAATCTCATCAAGTTCAAACGAGATGAGTAAGACGGCGCGTCCTTTTTCACGTTCTTTAATAAGCTGCTCGTGAATAAATTCAATCGCACCTACGTCGAGACCACGAGTCGGTTGAGCGGCGATGAGTAAGTCTGGTGAGCGATCGACTTCACGTGCAATGATTGCTTTCTGTTGGTTCCCTCCCGAGAGAGCACGCGCTGGAACATCAATTGATGGAGTTCGGACGTCAAACTTCTCAATCAACGCCTTCGCCTTCTCAGCCACAGCTTTATAGTTCATGAGACCTCGTTTCGAGAACGGTTCTTTATAGTACGTTTGAAGTACCATGTTGTCACGAATCGAGTAGTCAAGAACAAGTCCGTGTTTATGACGATCTTGCGGGATGTGTCCGATCCCTGCCTCGGTCATCTTACGCGGCGTGTGTCCTGTGACATCTTTTCCGTTGAGCAACACTTTACCAGACTCCGGCTTTTTCAAACCTGAAATGGCTTCAATCAACTCCGTCTGACCATTCCCATCAATTCCGGCAATTCCAAGTACTTCTCCAGCACGAATCTGTAAATCCAATCCTTCAACGACTTTCAAACCGCGACCATCTTTGACGACGAGGTTTTGAACGTCGAGAACGACTTGTTGTGGATCGGCTTTCGAATATTCTGCATCAAAGTTTACTTCGCGACCAACCATCATTTCAGCTAAACTGTCTTCATTTACCGTCTCGTCGACCTCGACCGTTCCAATGTAGCGTCCACGACGAATGACAGTACAGCGGTCCGCAACTTGCATGATTTCCTTCAGCTTGTGCGTAATCAAGATGATCGACTTACCTTCAGCAATCAGACGTTTCATAATTTGGATAAGTTCTTGAATCTCTTGTGGTGTCAACACTGCCGTCGGTTCATCAAAAATCAGAATATCTGCTCCACGATAGAGCGTCTTCAAGATTTCAACACGTTGTTGCATGCCGACTGAAATATCTTCAATCTTCGCATCAGGATCGATTTTAAGTCCGTATTGCTCTGAAATGTCCATGACCTTCTTCCGAGCTGTGGCGCGATCAATTGTGACCCCACTCTTCGGTTCAAGACCCAGAATGATGTTTTCAGTGACTGTGAATTTTTCAACCAACATAAAGTGTTGGTGGACCATTCCAATTCCAAGTTCGTTGGCGATGTTCGGATTTTCAATATCCACTTTCTTTCCGTGTACGCGAATCTCTCCACCTTCAGGCTGATAGAGACCAAATAACACGTTCATGAGCGTTGATTTCCCGGCCCCGTTTTCTCCTAAAAGCGCATGGATTTCACCTTTACGCAATTGGAGTGTGATATTGTCGTTCGCGACGAACGTACCGAACTCTTTGCGAATATTTAGCATTTCAATTACATATTCCAAGGAAGTTCACCCCTAACTTTAAGTAAAGGGAGACCACGTGGGTCCCCCCTATACTCAAATGAATTATTTTACGTTTTTCATGAACTCTTCGAACTCAGCGTCAGTTGCTGGTGCAACAACATCACCATCGATGATTTGTTGACGATACTCATCAACTTTAGTGAGCACGTCTGCAGCAACGTTTTCTTCAGAAGTTGGTGCGATTCCTACACCTTCATCTTTAAGTGAGAATTCAACCACTTCACCAGCTGGGAACTTACCGTCCATTGCCATTTTCGACACTTCGAGTGTCGCTGTATCTACACGTTTAACCATTGACGTAAGAGTAACGTTCTCTGGAAGACCTTCTTCGTACTGGTCACGGTCAACCCCGATGACCCAAACTTCTTCACCGTTTTTCTTACGGTTTTTCGCTTCAGTGAATACACCTACACCTGTACCACCAGCTGCGTGATAGATGATATCAGATCCTGATCCATACATACCTGACGCAATTGCAGTTCCTTTTTCAGCTGAGTTGAAGTCTTCAGCATATTTTACGTCGATTGTCGCATCAGGGTTTACAGCCATTACACCAGCTTTAAATCCATTTTCAAACTTCTTGATTAAGTCTGATTCTACTCCACCGATGAAACCAACTTTATCAGTCGTCGTTGTAAGACCAGCTACTACACCTACGAGGAATGAACCTTCTTGTTCCTTAAACGTGATTGAAGCAACGTTCGGTGCATCTACAACCGAGTCAACGATTGCAAAGTTGTTATCAGGGAATTGTTCTGCAACTTTTCCAATATCCTCTGCCATCAAGAAACCGATTCCGTAGATCAAATCAAATTGATCACGTGCCAATTGTTGCAAGTTAGGCTGATAGTCTGCTTGTTTTGCTGATTGAAGATATTTGTATCCTTCGTTTTCAGTTAAGCTATTTTCTTCACCAAACTTTTTCAAACCTTCCCAAGCTGATTGGTTGAATGACTTGTCATCAACACCACCAGTATCCGTGACCATTGCAACTTTGAAGTCGCTACCTTCTCCGCCTTCACCGTTTGAAGATGAGCCTTCGTTGTCATCTCCACCGCATGCTGCGAGTACTGTAGAGAGTGTGAGTCCTGCTGCTAAAGCTGAGAGAATCGTTTTCTTTTTGTTCATCATCGTCGTGTTTCCCCTTTCGGTTCATAACAATTTTTGTTGTCATGTTATCAGTAGTCTTTACACTGGTATAAGAAAGCGCTTTCACGCTATTACCCAAAAATAACTCTTCCGTCCAGAAACTGCTCGTTTAAACTCGTTTACGTACGACATGGAAGTCGAATCGATCAGCACGGAAAAAGTTGGCCGAATCGAGTAATGGTAAATCACTCTCATCATAATGCAATTGTTTTAAAGCGAGTAACGGTTGGTCCGTCTGAAGTTGTGACGAGATTTCAGCGCTGACACTCGGTTCGATGTGCGTGATCGCATAAGCGACTCGACGTCCTACCTCTTTTTCGAGAGAATCAAACAGAGATTTCCCTTCAGTCAATGCCTCAGGATTCGAGACGAGATGGGCCGGCACTTTATCGACACAATACACAACCGGTGTGTCGTCCGCATATCGAATTCGTACAATTCGATAAATCGGTGAGTTCGGCTCAATCTTGAGACGCTCGGCTTCTCTCTCTGTTGCCAACACTTTCTCGGCCACCAATACTTTCGTTCCTGGTGTCATCTTTGCTCGTGTGATCATGTCAGTGACACTGAACAATTCCTCAATTCCTGACGTGAATGGCGGTTTAGAACTGATAAATGTTCCTACCCCATGCTTTCGCACGACAAATTTCTCATCTTCGAGAATCCGGAGCGCTTCGCGAAGTGTCGCTCGACTGACTCCAAGTTGCTTCGAAAGTTCAAATTCTGAAGGTAACTTCTCCCCTTCACGATAGACACCAGCGTCGATATCTTGCTTAATTTTCTCAATCACTCGAAGATAGAGCAATCGATGATCGAGCTTAATCGACATTGGCCTCACCACCTTTAATTTACTTACCAGTGCTCAGACATCTGACGTATGAATGTCCTTGCCAATATTAAGTATAGGGATTCGAGAATTAGAACGCAATAGTTTTTGTTCGGAATCAAGGAAATATTTTTTCGGAACATGCCGAACCGTACCTTTGAGTCCAATTTACTCATTTTCATCCCCATTGAAAAACTTTTGTAAAATGTAAACGTTATTAAAAAATGTAAGCGTTTCAGTAGTTTTTAAAAGTATGTACTAATTCAGTATATAGGACATATGTGCTATATTACATTTATATTATAGCGAACATCTAAGGATAGAGCGAATATTTCTATATTGTATAAATTGCATTAAAAAACGAACGATTATATATACTGATATATAATCATTCGTTTTTTATTATTATTCTGTTTGCTCTTGAATGAGTACTTTCCTCGGTTTCGAACCTTCCGATGGACCGACATACCCGGCTTCCTCAAGTGAGTCAATCAAACGGGCGGCACGATTATACCCGATTCGGAATCTGCGTTGAATCATCGAAGTTGATGCCGTTTCTTGTGTCATGACGAATTGCACGACTTCTCCGAACAATGAATCATCCGAATCAATCGTCGTCACTTCCTCTTCTTTTGGCATCATCGCTTCCACATATTGCGCACGTTGTTGCGCGATGACATGATTGACGACCGTCTCGACTTCTTGATCGGAGACGAATGCACCTTGTACACGGACCGGCTTGTTCATTCCGTTTGCAAGCATCAACATGTCACCGCGTCCAAGCAACTTTTCCGCCCCGCCACCATCAAGGATGGTCCTTGAATCGGTTTGAGAAGAGACGGCAAAGGCGATGCGGGACGGAATGTTCGCCTTGATGACTCCTGTGATGACGTCGACAGATGGGCGCTGTGTCGCGAGGACCATATGAATACCCGCAGCACGTGCCATTTGTGCAAGTCGCATGATGGCATCTTCGACATCATTTGATGCCACCATCATCAAATCCGCTAATTCATCGACGATTACGACGATGAACGGTAAACGTTTCGCATCCTCGTCATCCGACTGATCGACGAGTTCATTGTAACCTTCGATATTGCGAACTCCATATCGACTAAACAGTTCATACCGCCGTTCCATTTCTGCGACGACCTGCTTCAGTGCCTGGGCGGCTTTTTTCGGATCCGTGACGACCGGTGTCAACAGGTGTGGCACTCCGTTATAGACGTTCAACTCGACCATCTTCGGATCAATCATCATGAGTCGGACCTCATCCGGACGAGAACGCATCAAGAGTGACACGATCATGCCGTTGATACAGACAGATTTACCTGATCCTGTCGATCCTGCAACAAGCAAATGCGGCATTTTATTGAGAGAGATCCCAACCGTCTCGCCACTGATACTCCGACCGAGTGCGACGAGTAACTTCGAGTCATCTTGTTTCACCGGCTCCGCTTCCAGTACTTCACGTAAGCATACCGGTGCGACCTCCTGGTTCGGCACTTCAATACCAATAGCGGCTTTACCCGGAATCGGAGCTTCAATCCGAATATCTTTTGCAGCGAGCGCCAATGCCAAATCATCACTTAATGAGGTGATGCGACTGACTTTCACACCGATATCCGGTTGTAGTTCATATTTTGTGACGGTTGGACCAAGGTGAATCTTTAACACTTTGACACCGACCCCGAATGACTTAAGCGTCTTTACAAGTTTGGATGCATTTTCTTTCAATCGTGCATTCTCACCAGACAAATCCGTAATGACGGGCTCTTTCAAATTCGAGAATGGCGGAAGCTCGTATGTATCCGAGACATCTTGGGCCGCAGTCATCATCATCTCCTCGGTCGTGATTGTGGAATCGACTTCCGAAGAATCCGTACGAGGTTGATCTTCCGTCTCTCTTTTTTCTGCTACGACTTTCTCACTAAACCCGACGATTGGAATGTCTTGCATCGTGACCATATCTGACTCTACTTCCGCGTCCGGCTGCGTTTCCTCTTGTTTTGGACGAGGTGACGTTTTGCGCGTTCGTTTCGTCTCTAGCTGCTTTTCCACTTTCGGTCTGGCTTGCCATTCTTTTCTGACGGCCGTGACGGATTCCTGCATTCGATGATAGAGCGTCCCCCAAATCGTCGGGGCATAGAGCGAGACACCGACAAGGAAGCAGACGATTCCTAAGAAGACAATCCCGAAGTCAGAGAATAAATATTGGTTCAAGTTATAAAAAGTGCCATTGATGCCACCCCTCGCCTCTCCCCAAAGTAAGTCTCCAAATAGTAAGAACGAGGCGAGCATTGCGAATAGTCCCGCTCGTCGCATCGGCTTCATCGGAGTGAGTACGATCCATAACAAGACTGCCATCATCAAGTAAGTGAGCGCACCCCATCCTCCGAAAAGATAGACAGATAAATCGGACAACTGTTGTCCGATCCACCCTAAATCAAATAAGGCAAATACGAATGCGACGATGGCGAGGACAAAGATGCCCCACCCATATGTACGTGGCGCAATCGGTTGTTTTTTACGGTTCCTCGTATTTCGCGTCGCTGGCCGCTTTCGCTTTACGGGAGTCTTTCTTGTTTTTTGAGCCAAATCAGTTCCTCCTAAAAAAAGAAGGCAAAAGTCAGATGACTTTTGCCTCACTCTCATTCCATTAAATCTCCATGATGATCGGCAAGATCATCGGACGACGTTTCGTCTGCTCGAATAAGAAGACGCTCAGTCGCTCGCGGATATTTGATTTCAATTCGGTCCAATCACTGCCAGCCTGCAGACTCTTTTCAATCTGTTTCGTGACAATACGGTTTGCCTCTGAAATCATCTCCTCCGATTCACGCATATATACGAAACCACGTGAGATGAGTTCAGGTCCTGAAATCAATTTCTTCTGTTTCCGATTCAACGTGACCACGCAGAGAACAACTCCATCTTGTGACAACAATCGACGGTCCCGTAAGACGATGTTTCCAACGTCCCCGACGCCGATTCCGTCAATCAAGACATTTCCTGCAGGAACTTTTCGGCTCATGCGGGCTTTTCGACCCGTGAACTCGACGACGTCACCTTTTTCAACGATGAAGATATTGTTCGGTTTGACACCCACTTGTTCAGCGAGTTTCGAGTGTGCCATCTGCATCCGGTATTCCCCGTGAATCGGTAAGAAGTACTTCGGTTTAACGAGGTTGAGCATCAGCTTCAATTCTTCTGCCGATCCGTGTCCAGATACGTGCACTTTACGTTGGTTGTAAATGACGTTCGCACCTGAACGGAACAACAAATCAATCGTTTTAGAAACAGACTTCTCATTCCCTGGAATCGGTGTCGCCGCGATGACGACCGTGTCATTCAATCGAATGTTGACTTGCTTGTGGGCATTACGAGCCATACGAGTCAATGCCGCCATCGGCTCTCCTTGCGAACCTGTCGTTAAAATGACGACTTTATTATCCGGTAGACGGTTTACTTGCGACAACTCGACGAGTGTCTTCGCCTTGAAACGTAAGTAGTTTAGTTTCTGTGCAACTTCGACGATGTTGACCATGCTACGACCAACGACCGCGACTTTACGATCATTCGCTTCCGCTGCTGCGAATACTTGTTGCAAGCGATGGACGTTCGAGGCGAATGATGCCACGATAACCCGACCTTCCGCTTGATAAATGACATCGTTCAATTCAGCTCCGACGATTGACTCTGAACCGGTTTGCCCCGGTCGCTCGGCGTTCGTCGAGTCGGAAAGAAGCGCAAGTACGCCACGTTGTCCGATTGCCGCTAATTTATTGAAGTCGGATTGTTTACCATCGACAGGCGTGTAATCAAACTTGAAATCTCCGGTATGGACGATCGCACCTTGAGACGTTTGAATACAGACGCCGACACAGTCGGGAATCGAGTGATTGACGCGGAAAAACGTGATGAAATGATCAGCGATAGTCAATTTCGTTTTGGCATCAATCATGCGAAGGTCGACTTCTTTCAACAAACCGGCCTCTTTTAATTTCAATTCAATCAACCCGAGGGTCAATTTCGTCCCGTATACTGGAACGTGCTTCAAGTCGCGTAAGACGTAGCTAAGTCCACCGATATGGTCTTCGTGACCATGGGTGATGAAAATCGCCCGTACACGATCTTTATTTTCTTTTAAGTATGTGATGTCTGGGATGACGATATCAATCCCGAGCATCTCATCGCCTGGAAACATTAGACCGGCATCGATGACGAAGATGTCGTCGTCTAGTTCCACGACGTACATGTTCTTCCCGATTTCGCCTACGCCTCCAAGCGCAAAGACGCTAATATTCTCTGTCTTCTTTTTTGACACTAACAAAAACCTCCTAAATGATTCATATTCTGTTTCGTCCCCTTATCGCTACTGAATATTGTAGCGGAAAACGGCTTCATTGCCAACATTTACGTCTAATCTAATAGAGGTTTTAGTGCATCGGCAAGCGGTGCCGTCTCTTTTTCGTCAGGTCGTTTCCCTGCAACAAGTTGACGAATCGACAAGCCGAAGTCCATTTGGAGGTGAGGATAGTCCGGGAATGAGTTCCAGTCTCCGCCCCATTCAAAGCCGAGCGCCTTTCCTAACTCCCCGAGTTCTTGCCAGTCAGGAATGTCATTCCGATTACGATCCGTATTCAGGTCATAGTCGGTCTTGTTGTTATGGATGATAACGAAATCGACAGCAAGACCATAGTTATGATAGCTCTGACCCGCCTTCGCATTGGTCACCACTTGCCCGGGTTCAGACCGCCCTTGCGCATAAAGCGCATTCTGTTCCTTGGCAGAACGGTATCCTGAAGTGAGGCGCACTTCGAGGTCTAGACAAGAATGGGCCAATCGAATGAACGATTCTCCTCGATTGGCGACTAACGGATGCAACCGGTCAAAATCAATCTTCGTCCTTACCAAGATCGCATCCTCTTTCTCCACGTCCCGCACACACATATCCGCTTCGAACGTCGGCTCGTCTACCCAAGGCACCGGTTCCGGTTGCATATAAAAGTAAGCGAGCGTAATGCCAATCAGAAAGGCGACCATCGCAAGAGATAACACGCCTGTCCATCTCATCTTCTTAACCGTTTACGCAGTCCTTTTAAGAGTGGCAACCCTTTTTCGAGTGCCATATACAAAGGACGATTCAAGACGAGGTCGAATTCCCCGACCTTTTCAATCATGTCGCTTCCCCATCCCGATTTGAATGCGTAAAGACCAGCATATTCATCATCCGGGTCCGTACTTCCTGATACCCCGCCGAAGTCGTATCGCTCGGCGCCACTCGCTTTGGCCGCCTGCATCATCGTCCATTGCATCAAGTGGTTCGGCATAAATTCACGGAATTCATTTGACGAGGCTCCGTATAAGTAATAAGAGCGCCGTCCTGCGAGTGTCAACAGACCACCTGATAAGACGAGCCCGTTCGGATAGGTCTGATCGAGTTCGACGAGCTCAGGGAGGGCTTGCTCCGCTTTTTGAATTTGTGCCTCCGTCTGTTCCTTGCGGTTCAAAAGGCTGTTACGTTTCTTTTCAATCGTTTCTTTCTCAAGGCCCCGTTCAATCTTCGCCAACTCTTTCTTCGCTTTTTCTAGCGTCGCCTGTTGCTGTTCGAGTGCGATTTTCGGTTCAAGCGTTGTCAAGAAGAGACGGGCATCGTTCGGTTGCAGACAATCGTATAGGTTCTCAAAATAATCGAGCCCTCGCGTAGCGAATCCGTCACGCTCCCCTGTCACTTTCATCAAATCGGCGAACGTTTTGAGTCCGTCACGACCGACCTCTTTGCAGACGATTCCTTTTTTCTCCGCGAGACGGACATTGTAGCGGAACTTATGATGGAATTTCGCAAAAATATCCTTCTCACTCGGGCGCAAATCCGTTTCCATTGTAAAACGAGGTTGGGCGTAGTCAAAGCCACCGCCGTATCCCTTATGTTTAAACCCGATGGCAGCCATTTCGGTCAATAGTCCTGGCAATTCATCGCGGTCGATGTTTGGATCAATTTTTACGACGATGGCTTTATGTGCCGTCGCGACACGCGTCGCTTCTTTCACGAGCGCCTGTAGCGATGCCAAGTCGTCGTAGTCCACGACAAACCCGCGTGGGGCATAGCACAATGTGTATGGTAATTTCGGGACACGTTTGAATAAAAGTAAAGCGACACCGGACGTCACACCGTCTTGCGCGACCGCTACACGTTCTGACGTCCAACCATTTTGGCGCTTCACATCTCCCCAACTCGATAGTTGCAACAAATCCCCACGGTCGTGTGTTTTGACGAAGTCGTCATGCTCTTTTTCTGTCAACGTAATTGGTTGTACTGCCATAAATCATGCTTCCTCCGTATTCAAAATGGTCGCTCGAACGATTGCCTCTTCATCGAGCGGCAATTTTTCATTTCCGATAATTTGATACTTCTCGTGCCCTTTCCCTGCTAACACGATGATGTTGTCCGGTTTCGCTAGACGGGCCGCATAACGGACCGCTTCTTCTCGATCCCCGATTTCAACAAAGTTGTCGTGAGTCATCCCGGCTGCAATCCCTTTTGTAATGGATTCATACGCTTCGAATCGCGGATCATCCGTCGTAATGATGACGGTACCGGCATAAGTCGACGCCATCTCACCCATTGCAGGACGTTTTGTGACGTCACGGTTCCCACCTGTCCCAATCAAAAAGATAATATTCTCTTTCGGTACGCCGACGAGCGACTTCAGACACTGTTCGATGCCATCCGGCGTGTGGGCGTAGTCCGCATATACGTTGTAACCTGGGACGTCTAAACGTTGCATCCGTCCCTTGGCCGGATGAATCATCTCGAGTGCTTTGGCAATTCGTTCAAGTGAATAACCGGCAGCGAGAAGACAACCCGTCGCCAACAATAGATTGTACACGTTGAAACGACCGATGAATTGAACCGTCACCGGAAGTTTCGCGCCTTGGTAATTCAATGTAAAGCTCGTTTGAGACAACGTCTGTTCAATGTCCGTTGCCATCAGGTCTGCTTGCGCATCAATCCCATACGTTATTACTTTCGCACCGGTCATCGTCTCATAAAGAGGCGTTTGTGCATCGTCCGCGTTCAAGACGGCGACTTTCCCACGTGAGGCCATTTGACCGAGTTGAGCGAACAATAATCCTTTTGCACGTGCATAGTTTTCGAACGTCCCATGAAAATCTAGGTGATCGTGCGTCAAGTTCGTGAAGCCAACGATGTCAAAATCAGTTCCGATGACACGTCCGAGCTCAAGACCGTGTGAGGACACTTCCATCATCACGTCCGTCACGCCTTCATCTCGCATTTGTGCCAACAACTGTTGAAGTTCTGAACTTTGAGGCGTCGTATTTTTACTTGGGACGTTTTTGTCGTTGATACGTACTTCAACGGTCCCAATCAAACCGGTCGAATGCCCGAGGACATCGAGGACGTCTCGTAAAATCGTCGTCGTCGTCGTTTTTCCATTCGTTCCCGTGATTCCGAACAGTCGCATCTGTTCAGATGGATACGCATAAAAGGCCGAAGCCAACAACCCGATCGAACGCGAGCTGTCACGTACAATCAGGTTTGGCACTGACAGGTCGAGCGGTCGTTCGCTAACGACTGCCACCGCGCCTCGCTCTACCGCTTGCGCCGCATATTCATGCCCATCCACCGTATAGCCTTTGATGGCGACAAACAGCGTTCCCGGCACAACTTCTCGCGAGTCCGTCGTCACATGCGTCACGACGATGCCTTCTAGATTTGGTTGATTAATTAATTGTATCGTCTTCACTAAATCCGTTAAGTTCAAGTCTTTCCCTTCTTTCACCTGTATCCTATCCAAACTAAAGAATACCTCTTAATCAGTGTAGAGAACTTACAATTCGGTTTCAAGTCACGCTTCGTTTGGGAGGACATATGACTTCGCTGGGCGATGGCTCAACACCTCACGAATCAATTCATTGACCTCATCGCGTTCAATCCGTTCTACTTTCGCAATCACTTGTTCTATCGGCTCGACTTCATCGAGAAGTAGCAAGTTCCGTCCGTTCCGGTTCATACGGGCACTCGAACTTTCATTCCCAAGAGCGATCGACCCTTTCAATTGTCGCTTGCCTTTGTCTACTTCCTCAGCAGTCAAACCGTCGGCGACAAGTCGCTTCATCTCTCTCTCTAGGATGACTTCGACTTGTTCCAACGTATCCGACGACGTACCGACGTATATGGTAAACGTACCGTGATCGGAAAACGTCGTGTAATAGGAGTAAATGGAATAAGCCAAGCCCTCTTCTTCACGGATGGACTGGAACAAACGCGAAGACATCGTCGCGCCGATTGCGTTGTTCATCAATGCCAAATGAGGCAATCGATCGTCCGTCGCCGGAATCGCTTCGTAGTTCCAACAGAGGTGGGCTTGCTCCGTTTCCTTATGTTTCGTCAATGTGTCATGGAACAGTTCCGGTTGATTGATTTCTTTCGACGATTCCCTAGAAGGGATGTGGGCAAACCTACGTTTTACCGCCTGGATCAATTCTTCAGAAACATGACCTGCGATCGAGACGACAATCTGCTCGGCCGTATACTGTTCCTGTAAGTATTCGACGAGCTGGTCCCGCGTCAATCGATTGACACTCTCCTCCGTCCCTAAAATCGGTTGGGCAAGTATATCGTCTCGATACGCCGCAATGGCCAATAGTTCGTGAACGAGATCTTCCGGCGTGTCCTCATACATTTTAATCTCTTCCACAACGACACGCTTTTCTTTCTCCAACTCCTGCATATCGATTACTGACTCAAACAGCATGTCTGTCAGGACGTCGAGCGCCATGACCGCGTGTTCATCGAGCGTCTTCACATAAAAGCATGTATGGTCTTTCGAGGTGAAGGCGTTGACGCTTCCACCGAGCTCATCGAAAAAGGAAGCAATCTCTTTCGCGCTTTTCGATGCTGTCCCTTTGAACAGCATATGTTCAATCAAATGACTGATGCCGATGTTCTCAAACGTCTCTGTACGTGTCCCTGCTTTAATGAATACCCCGGTCGAGGTGCTAAGCGAACCTTCGATTGGTTCGATGATGATTCGGATACCGTTCTCTAATGTCATCCATTCCATATTCTCACTCCTATGAAAAAGGCCATCGCACCAAGACGATGGCCAGAATAATTAATTTGTCGAGCGCGGTGGACGACGGTCCCCGTCACGACGTGGCGGACGGCTATCGCGAGGTGGGCGGCTTTCACGTGCTGCCTTCCGTTTCGCTTCGTATGCCTCACGCTCTTCAGGAGACAATCCTTCTAAGATGAGCGCTTTTCGTGATGCGTTGACACGACCTTTGTCATCGATTTCAGTGACTTTGACTTGAATCGAATCGCCAAGCTTCACAACATCCTCGACGTTCGCGACACGCTCAAGGCTGAATTCGGATACGTGTACGAGCGCATCTTTCCCTTTGAACAACTCGACGAACGCGCCGAATTTTTCGATGCGACGTACGGTAGCATCGTATACTTCACCGACGACGACTTCACGGACGATGTCACCAATCATTGACATGGCAAGATCGATTCCTTCTTGGTCCGTCGAGGCGATGAAGACCGTACCGTCTTGTTCGATGTCGATTTTGACGCCCGTTTGGTCGATGATGCTGTTGATCATCTTACCGCCTGGTCCGATGACGTCGCGAATCTTATCCGGATTGATTGTCATCGTCACAATCTTCGGTGCATATTTCGACAATTGAGTACGTGGAGTATCTAACGTCTCAAGCATGTGATCAAGGATGTGTAAACGACCGACACGTGCCTGTTCAAGCGCTTCTTCTAAAATTTCACGCGTGATTCCGGCAATCTTGATATCCATTTGAAGGGCAGTGATCCCGTCTTTCGTTCCAGCTACTTTGAAGTCCATATCCCCAAGGTGGTCTTCAAGTCCTTGAATATCTGTCAAGACCGTGTAGTGTTCACCTTCCATGATAAGACCCATGGCAATCCCGGCGACTGGCGCTTTGATTGGCACACCTGCATCCATCAATGCGAGTGTCGACCCACAAATCGAAGCTTGTGAACTTGAACCGTTTGATTCGAGTACTTCCGAAACGAGACGAATCGTGTATGGGAAGTCTGCTTCTTTCGGAATAATTGGAAGAAGCGCACGCTCACCGAGTGCTCCGTGACCGATCTCACGACGACCTGGCGCACGGACCGGACGAGCTTCACCGACTGAGAACGGCGGGAAGTTATAGTGGTGCATAAAGCGCTTGTTCTCTTCAAGACCGATTCCATCGATGATTTGTGCGTCTCCGATGACACCGAGTGTCGCAACAGACATGACTTGTGTTTGACCTCGTGTGAAGAGACCGACACCGTGTGCACGTGGGAGTAATCCGACTTCTGATGCGAGCGGGCGAATCACGTCTGGACGACGTCCGTCTGGGCGGACTTTTTCGACCGTGATCAAGCGACGGACTTCATCTTTGACGAACTTGTTCAAGATGCCTGAAACTTCGCCGAGTTTTGAAGGGTCATCCGCAAGACGCGCTTCATACATCGCGACATACTTCGCAATCACTTCGTTGATGGCTTCGTCACGAGCGTGTTTCTCTTCCACTTGAACCGCTTCTACGATTTCAGGACGGGCTGCTTCGAGTTCAGCAGTAAGTGCCTCATCGTATTTCGAGACCGTGTATTCGAATTTAGGTTTTCCGACAGCTTCTACGATTTCTTGTTGGAATGCAATCAAACGCTTGATTTCTTCATGTCCAAACAAGATCGACTCGAGCATGACGTCCTCAGGTACTTCGTTCGCACCTGCTTCAACCATGTTGATGGCTGTCGATGTCCCTGCAACTTGAAGTTCAAGGTCCGTTTTCTCCAACTGAGCCGTCGTCGGGTTGATGACGAATTCGCCGTCCACACGGCCGACTGTCACGCCAGCGATTGGACCGTCAAACGGTACGTCAGAAATCGAGAGCGCGATCGACGTTCCGAGCATACCTGCCATTTCAGCCGAGCAATCTGGGTCGTTTGACATGACGTAAATCATGACTTGAATATCATGACGGAATCCGTCTGGGAAGAGTGGACGAATCGGGCGGTCGATGAGACGTGATGTCAAAATCGCGTTTTCACCCGGGCGACCTTCACGACGAAGGAAACCACCTGGAATTTTACCGACCGAGTAAAGTTTCTCCTCATAGTTGACCGTCAACGGGAAGAAGTCTAAATCTTTTGGTGCTTTTGAAGCCGTCACTGTCGCAAGGACAACCGTATCTCCATAACGCACGAGTGCCGAACCGTTTGCTTGCTTCGCAAGTTGGCCGACCTCTACAGACAATGGGCGTCCGCCCCACTCTGTAGAGAATACTTGTTTCGTACCTAACATGTACATTCTCCTCTCAAACCTTATCTAGTTTATTATGTAACTCATTCCAACGAATGTCTAATCATTTTCCTTAAAAAAGAAGAAACGGACTAGGACGTTGTCCCAGCCCGTTAAACAGTCTCGATCGATTAACGACGGAGACCGAGGCGTTGAATCAATTCACGGTAACGTGTAACGTCCTTGTTACGAAGGTACGTAAGCAAGTTACGACGACGTCCAACCATTTTCAAGAGACCGCGACGTGAGTGGTGGTCTTTCTTGTGTGTACGAAGGTGGTCGTTCAATGTGTTGATTTGTTCAGTCAACACAGCCACTTGTACTTCTGGTGAACCTGTGTCACCTTGTTTTGTCGCGTATTCCGCGATAATTTCGTTTTTACGTTCTTTTGAGAGTGCCATTGCCTCTCCACCTCCATTTAATGAAAAATTGCCGCGTTGCCGAGCCGGCGTTGGTGAATCGACCAGCCAAGCGAAGCGGTGTACTTTGCGTACTTGACAAGGATAGCGTACCCGCTCTTGAAAGTCAAGATAGGATTGAACGAGCTGCCACCTCATCTTCTTTTAGTTGAGCGACCAATGCATCCAACCCATCGAACGCGCGTTCATTCCGAATATATTGGATCCACTCGATTTCGATGACTTGTCCATATAAATCCTCGGAGAAGTCGAAGAGATGGCTCTCAACAGAGACCGATCCCGTCTCATAAAAAGTCGGACGACGTCCAACATTCGTCATCGCGTGGAACATCCGTCCGTCCGGTAGCGTGACTCGAGTCGCGTATACGCCCAATCGTGGCATGACGTACGAAGCGTCCATCAACACGTTCGCAGTCGGGAAACCGATGGTACGCCCTCTCGCATCACCGTGAATGACTTCGCCACAGATCACGTATGGCGTACCGAGGAGTTCATGTGCGGCATCGACCTGTCCCTCTGCCAAGAGTTTACGGATGCGGGTAGATGACACTTTTTCCCCATCCATCGTCTGCTCTGTGACGACAGACGTCGTGAATTGGTCACGCGCATGGTATGGAAGTGTCTCCATCGTCCCTTCTCCAAACTTTCCATAAGAGTAATCAAAACCAGCTGTCACGTGCACGGCTCCGGCACCGATCAAATAATCATCGACAAACTGTTGCGGGGACAAATTGGCCAATTCTTTTGTGAATGTCAAGACGAGGCAACGCTCTACCCCGAGCGCTTCGATGCGCTTCAGTTTCCGGGACAGCGGTGTAATATAGCGGACCGCATCCGGTTTATTGGAGAGTACTTGTTTCGGATGAGGATCGAACGTGACGACCGTCACCGGCAGGTTGTGCTCCGCTGCCACCCGTTTGGCATGATTGATTACAGCTTGATGCCCTTTATGAACACCGTCGAAGAAACCGAGTACCATAATGGACGGATACACGTCGGGTGTTTCTGGATAAGTGAGATGTCTTGTTTCCATACTGTCAAATTCCCCCTTAGTCGATAGCCAACATGACCTCGACTGTAGCGTCTGTCGTTCCTTCTTGTCTTCGATATAAAGCAAGAGGGATTCCTTCTTCATTATAGACAGTAAATAACTCAAATTCGAGCGAAACGCCGTTCAGTTTCCCGCCGTTGCGAATATAGCGTTCCCGATTCTTTGGAATGGTGATCATTGGCCAGCGTTTGATCACATCTTCGAGAGGAATGACATACGCCATTCGCTCCTCGACCGTTTCAAGTGTTTGAAGCGTTCCGAGTGTTACCGCGGTCGCTTCATCAAACGTTCCTGAGCTCGTCCGTCTGAGTTCGCTCATATGGGCAGGGTAACCGAGTTTCTCCCCAATCTGAACGGCGAGCGTTCGAATATACGTCCCTTTCCCACAGTCGATTTCCATTCGGAATCGACAGACGTCCGCTTCGAATATCAATTCACTCGTCCGCTCCAGACGAAGAATCTCGACCGTCCGCCGAGGTCGTTCGACGGTCTGCCCTTTCCGAGCATACTCGTACAACTTTTTCCCGTTTACTTTGACCGCCGAGTAGTACGGCGGGATTTGTTCAATCATTCCTGTCAATTGGCGCATCGCCTCGTCAATCTGGGTTGCATCCAAATCGTTCGGTGTGACTGACTTCTGCGTGACGACCTCGCCATGCGCGTCCTCGGTCATCGTGGCGGTACCAATCGTCACCTCGGCCACGTAACGCTTCCCTTCATCTGTGATAAAACGCGATAACTTTGTGGCGCGCCCTAAACAGATGGGCAATACGCCTGTCACTTCCGGGTCAAGCGTACCTGTGTGACCGACCTTTTTCGTCTGGAACAATTTTCGTAATTTAAATACGCAGTCATGACTCGTCATGCCAGCATCTTTATCGAGTACGAGCACTCCGTTCGGTTCCAATTTCATCCCTCCATATAAAAAAGGGAGAACGACGTCTCCCCTTTCAAATTATTAATCTTTGTTCAAATCACGAATCAACGAATCGATATGGCTACCATATGCGACTGAAGAATCATATTCAAACGAGATCTCTGGTGTTTTACGAAGACGGATGCGATTCCCGATTTCGCGACGGATAAACCCTTTCGCCTTATCGAGACCAGCTTGCGTTTCTGCTTTCACATCTTCCTCATCACCAAGCACCGTATAATAGACTGTTGCTTGCTGTAAGTCACCTGTCACATCAACGCTCGTAATCGTAGCGTTTTTTGTACGCGGGTCACTGACTTCCCGTAACAAGACATCTGTTATTTCTTTACGCATTTGCTCGGCAACACGTTGGGCACGAATTTTCATACGTGATCCCTCCTCACATTATTTACGTTCGACTTCTTTCATGACGAACGCTTCAATGACATCGTCTACTTTGATGTCATCAAATTTCTCTACTTTAATCCCACACTCATAACCAGTCGCCACTTCTTTCACGTCATCTTTGAAACGACGAAGCGTATCGAGTTTACCTTCGTAAATCACGATTCCGTTACGAATGACACGGACACCGGCGTCACGTGTGATTTTACCTTCTGTCACATAACAACCTGCAATCGCACCGACTTTCGAAACTTTGAAGACGTCACGGACTTCGACTTGACCTGTGATTTCTTCCACGAACTCTGGGTCAAGCATCCCTTTCATCGCGCTCTCGATTTCTTCGATTGCGTTGTAGATGATGCGGTGGAGACGCATTTCAACGTTCTCTTGTTCCGCCATCGAACGTGCGTTTCCATCAGGACGGACGTTGAATCCGATGATGACAGCATTCGCAGCTGAAGCGAGGATGACATCACCTTCCGTGATTGCACCGACACCTTGGTGAACGATGTTAACTTTGACGCCTTCGACATCAATCTTGCGGAGTGAACCAGCCAATGCTTCGGCTGACCCTTGAACGTCTGCTTTGATGATGACGTTCAAGTCTTTCACTTCACCTTCTTGAATGCGGCTGAACAAATCATCAAGACTTACTTTCGCCGACTCACGACGCTGTGACTCAAGGTAACGTTGGTAACGTTTTTCCCCGATTGCACGTGCTTTCTTCTCATCTTCGAAGACGATGAACTGGTCACCCGCTTGTGGAACGTCGTTCAAACCAGTGATTTCAATCGGTGTAGATGGTCCGACTTGTTTCACACGGCGACCGATATCGTTGACCATCGCACGGACACGACCGAATGTGCTACCGACGACGATTGAGTCTCCGATTCGAAGTGTACCGTGTTGAACGAGAAGTGTCGCGACCGGTCCACGTCCTTTGTCGAGTTTCGCCTCGATGACTGAACCACGAGCTGGCATGTCTGGTGTCGATTTATATTCTTCGACTTCAGATACGAGGAGAATCATCTCGAGCAATTCATCGATCCCTTCGCCTTTAATAGCAGAAATCGGAACGAAGATTGTTTCGCCGCCCCACTCTTCAGGGATGAGACCGAACTCTGTCAACTCTTGTTTGACACGGTCAGGGTTTGCCCCTTCTTTGTCCATTTTGTTGACTGCCACGATGATTGGAACGTTCGCTGCCTTGGCGTGCGAGATTGCTTCCTCTGTTTGTGGCATGACGCCATCGTCAGCCGCAACGACGATGATTGCGATATCTGTCACTTCGGCACCGCGGGCGCGCATCGTCGTGAAGGCTGCGTGACCTGGTGTATCGAGGAATGTGATTTTCTTATCATTGACTTCAACTTGGTAAGCACCGATGTGCTGCGTGATTCCGCCCGCTTCTCCTGCGACGACTTTCGTGTTACGAATCGAGTCAAGAAGTGTCGTTTTCCCGTGGTCGACGTGACCCATGATGGTAACGACAGCTGGACGTTCTTCAAGGTCATATTGTGAGAAGTCGATCTCAACTGTTTCAAAGTCTGTCTCATCGACAACAACTTCTTTTTCAACCTCAAAGCCGAATTCTGCAGCGAGTAATTCAACCGTTTCATCATCAAGCGTTTGGTTGATGGTTGCCATGACACCGAGACCCATCAACTTCATGATGATTTCATTTGGCTTTTTATTCATTTTTGAAGCAAGGTCAGACACGCTGAGTACATCGTCATACTTGATGACGTTGCCCATCTCTGCCTCTTGCGCGAGACGTGCTGCTTTACGCTGACTTGTCTTCGAGTTTGGATCGGCTTCTTGTGGCACAGCTGCTTTTACCGGCTTGCCTTTGCCTTTCCCTTTTCCACGTTTTTTATTGCGTGGGTCGTTGTTTCGGTTATCGTTACGATTTTGTCCACCGCGATTGTTTTGTCCACCGCGATTGTTTTGACCGCCACGGTTTTGTTGTCCCGCTTGTGGACGTGACGCTTGTGCTTCTTTTTTCTCTTGCTTCGGCTCATTCGATGTTGACGTCGCTTTCGCTTCCGCTTGTTTTTCAGCACGATATTTTTCAGGATTGAACACACGGTCCAATTGTTTTACCGTTTCCTCATCGAGGACGGCCATATGGTTTTTCACCGGTTTGTTCAATTTTTCTAATTGAGTAATGACTTGTTTACTCGTTACATTCTGTTCTTTTGCAAATTCATAGACGCGTTTTCCCAAAGCATCCACCTCCGTTAATAGTTAAGAGAGAAGTTGCTTAAGCTTGTTCGCAAATCCGGATTCTGTCACCGATACGACGACACGCATGTCTTTACCGAGTGCGGCACCGATTGTATAGCGATCGCTCACTTCAATCAATGGCACTTGATAAGACGCACATTTGTCAGTGACTCGTTTTTTCGTCGAGGCACCTGCATCTCCGGCTAGAATGACGAGCTTGGCACGACCTGCTCGTACATCCTTTAATACAAACTCTTCTCCCATCGTTACTTTCCTCGCTCGAGCAGCAAGGCCTAACAATGATTCCCACTGGCTCATGATTCGCCACCTGCGACAGCTTTCAACTGTTCATACAAGTCGTCGCTCGTCTTTACTTTCAAGTGATGGTCGAGCGTCCGTTTTTTCTCTGCTTGACGAACGACTTCGATATCTTTTGATAAGTAAGCACCACGACCGTTCACTTTACCCGTCTGATCGATGACCACGTCACCTTCAGGCGTCCGAACGACACGAATCAATTCTTTTTTCGGGAGCATTTCCTGTGTGACCACACACTTACGCAAAGGAAGTTTCTTTTGCTTCATGGTCATTCCTCTTCTTTCACCGCAGTCGTTTCAACTGTAGCATCTGATAAGTCTTGTTCTACTTCATTTTGAACAATTTCTGGTTCTGATTCAACTTTTTCAGCGAACGTATCGAACAAATCAAGTGCTTCGGCATCCGTTTCACTCTTGATGTCGATTTTCCATCCTGTCAATTTCGCAGCGAGACGGGCGTTTTGACCACGTTTCCCGATTGCGAGTGACAATTGATAGTCCGGTACGACGACTGTCGTCGATTTTGCTGGCTCGTTGACATATACCGCAACGACCTGAGCCGGGCTGAGTGCGTTACGAACGAACTCTTTCGGGTCTTCAGACCAGCGGACGATATCAATTTTCTCGCCGTTCAATTCGTCGACAATCGTTTGAACACGTTGTCCTTTCGGTCCGACGCATGCGCCGACCGGGTCGACGATATCCGAGTGTACAGCGATTTTCGAACGGTCACCCGCTTCACGCGATACTGACATCACGTCGACTGTCCCGTTTGAAATCTCAGGAACTTCGAGTTCGAACAAGCGGCGCAAAAGTCCCGGATGCGTACGCGAAACTTGAATCGCTGCACCTGAACCTTTCGTCGTTGAATCTACTTTTGTCACGTATACTTTGATACGGTCATGGATTTGGTATGACTCGTTCGGCATCTGTTCATTCGGTGTCAATACAGCTTCGATGTTGTTCTCGAGACCGATATACAGATTGCGTGGGTCGAAACGCTCCACGATTCCTGTCATGATTTCATCTTCTTTGTCAGCGAAGTGATTGTAGATGCGCTCGCGCTCCGCTTCACGCATCTTCTGTGTGACGACTTGTTTAGCTGTCATCGCCGCGACGCGTCCGAAATCACTCGGAGTGACTTCTTCTTTATGGAAATCACCGAGCTCATAGTTCGGATCGATTTCATGTGCTTCTTCGAGTGAGAGCTGTTGGTCCGGTTGCGTGAGGCGCTCTACGACTTCTAAAAGTGCATAGACACGGATATCCCCCGTCACCTGATCAAACTCGACTTTCACGTGCTCGTTCGGGTTCGCCACGTTGCGACGATACGCAGAAATAAGCGCTTGTTCGAGTGCATCGATAATGATGTTTTTGTCGATTCCTTTTTCTTTGGCAATCTGATCGATTGTAGTGAGTAATTGTGGACCCATCTTCTTCCCTCTCCTTAACTAAACGTGACCGCTAAGCGGGCTTGTGCAATTTTGTCTACCGGTAGCGATACCGCTTTTTTTCTTGTCTTGATGCGTGTCTCGATCACGACCGTTTCCCCATCATATGCCGTCAAAATTCCTTCAAACTCTTTGGCACCATCGATCGGAGCGAACGTTTTCATGTAGACATTTTTGCCTACCGCACGTTCAAAATCGCTCGGCTTTTTCAGCGGACGCTCCGCACCAGGACTCGAGACATCAAGATAATAAGCCTGTTCAATCGGATCGGTTTCGTTTAGTTTTTCCGAGAGCTGTTCATTGATATTGACGCAATCGTCCAAATCGACGCCCCCCGGCTTATCGATATAGACGCGCAAGAACCAGTCTGGACCTTCCTTAACGAATTCCACATCGACCAATTCCATGTTTTCCCGTTCTACGATCGGCAACGCAATCGATTCAACGACTTCTGTTATTTTGGACACTCTCATCCCTCCTTCTGGCTTTTACATACAAGAAAGGAGTAGGGTTCCCTACTCCTTTCCGTCGTAGTATCCAACTTTGTTCGATACCAATATATCATATTTTCCCGATAAATCGCAACTTACACCCCAAAATCAAAGAATGAGAGTTGGTTCTCATCAGGCAGACCTTCGAGACATTTCATCGTATCGAGTGTCTCGATGACCGTTTTCGAAAGTTTCGCACGTTTCCGCAAATCTTCTTTCGAAAGGAACTGTCCTTCTTCTCTCGCTTCGACGATTGCTTTCGCCGCATTCGTTCCAAGGCCATCGACCGCATTGAACGGTGGAATCAGCGTATTGTCTTCAATCAAGAACTCTGTCGCGCTCGACCGATACAAGTCGATGTTTTGGAACTTCATACCCCGCTCGAGCATTTCGAGTGCCAGTTCAAGGACCGTGTGCAGTCCTTTATCCTTCGCCGTCGCATCGAACCCTTTTTCTCGGATATCCGACATCGCCTTCCGTACGGCCTGAGGACCTTTAATCATTGCGGACAAGTCAAAATCTCCCGCCCGAACGGTAAAGTACGTCGCGTAGTACAGAATCGGATGATGCACTTTGAAGTATGCAATCCGAACCGCCATCAAGACGTAGGCAGTCGCGTGCGCTTTCGGGAACATGTACTTGATTTTCTTACAAGACGAGATATACCATTCCGGCACGTCATTCTCCCGCATCTCGGACTCCATCTCTTCCGTGAGTCCTTTCCCTTTCCGGACGGACTCCATGATTTTAAAGGCGAATGATGGTTCGAGGCCTGCATAAATCAGATAGACCATGATGTCGTCTCGACAACCGATGACATCTTTCAGTTCGCACGTCCCGTTATAAATCAATTCGTTCGCGTTCCCGAGCCAGACGTCTGTTCCGTGAGATAGACCAGAGATTTGAACGAGTTCCGAGAACGTTGACGGTTTTGTCTCTTCAAGCATCTGACGGACGAACTTCGTCCCGAATTCTGGAATCCCGAGCGTCCCGGTTTTCGATTCAATCTGTTCCGGTGTCACCCCAAGCACTTCTGGTGAAGAAAAAATCTTCATGACAGTCGGATCATCCGTCGGAATCGTCTTCGGATCGATACCAGACAAGTCCTGTAACATCCGGATGACGGTCGGGTCATCATGCCCGAGAATATCGAGTTTCAATAAGTTGTCATGGATGGAGTGGAAGTCAAAGTGAGTCGTCTTCCACTCAGAAGAATTGTCATCCGCCGGATACTGGATCGGAGAAATGTCCGCGATGTCCATGTAGTCCGGTACGACGATGATCCCCCCTGGGTGTTGCCCTGTCGTCCGTTTCACCCCGGTGACCCCGGACACGAGACGGTCCACCTCGGCGTTCCGGTAAATCTTATCGTTCTCGGTCGCATAGCCTTTCACGTATCCATAAGCCGTCTTGTCGGCAATCGTTCCGATTGTCCCGGCACGATACACATACTCTTCTCCGAACAGCACTTTTGTATAGGCGTGGGCATGCGGTTGATATTCACCTGAGAAGTTCAAGTCAATATCTGGTACTTTGTCCCCTTTGAAACCGAGGAACGTCTCGAACGGAATGTCATGACCGTCTTTTTTGTACCACGTGCCGCACTCCGGACACTCCTTGTCCGGTAAGTCATATCCCG
Source organism: Exiguobacterium sp. s163 (assembly GCF_018617135.1). Classification (GTDB taxonomy): domain Bacteria; phylum Bacillota; class Bacilli; order Exiguobacteriales; family Exiguobacteriaceae; genus Exiguobacterium; species Exiguobacterium profundum. The sequence goes on along the minus strand of NZ_JACSJN010000002.1, from coordinate 382,064 downwards.
ACCCGACCGACCCGTCGTTGAAGAAATGTGAGTGCTGACAGTTCGGACAGACGTAGTGAGGTGGTAGCGGGTTGACTTCGGTGATCTCCGTCATCGTTGCGACGAGACTCGAACCGACCGACCCACGCGACCCGACCAGATACCCATCATCGAGTGATTTTTTAACGAGTTTATGCGAAATCAAGTAAATGACGGCGAACCCGTGGCCGATAATCGACTTGAGCTCTTTCTCAAGACGCGCCTCCACGATCTCAGGCAGCTCGTCCCCGTAGATGGAGCGAGCCATGTCGTAGCTCATATTCCGAACCTCATCATCCGCACCTTCAATTTTCGGCGTATACAAATCATCCGGGATGATTTGAATCGACTCAATCTGGTCGGCAATCGCATTCGGATTCGTGATGACGATTTCACGCGCTAAATCGTCACCTAAAAACTTGAACTCTTCCATCATTTCTTTCGTCGTCCGAAAGTGCGCATGCGGTAATTCTTTACGCGTATTGATAAAGTTCGCCCCACCTTGGGTACGAATCAAAATTTCGCGATAAGACCGGTCGGACCGATCTAGATAGTGCACATTCCCTGTCGCACAAACCGGTAACTCGGCCTTCTCGGCGACGCGAATGATACGCTTAATGATTTCGCGGAGTTCTAACTCATTCGCCACAATCTCTTTATCAATTAAATGATGGTAGAGTGCCGGCGGATGAATCTCGATAAAGTCGTAAAACGACATCATCTTCTCGAGTTCATCATCCGACTTGTTCAAGGCGGCGTCAAAAATCTCCCCGTTATCGCAAGCCGAACCAATCAACAGTCCTTCCCGTCGCTTCACGAGCTCGGAACGTGGCATGCGTGCCATCCGATACAAGTAATCGATGTGAGATAAGGAGATGAGCTCATATAAATGACGAAGTCCTGGCTTTTTATTTTTAGCGTAGATAGTCGCATGAAACGGACGAATCTTCGATACGTCACTCCCGACTTTCGCGTTCAACGAGCGATGTGTCGTCATCTCGAACATCTGCTTAGCGAGATCGAGTAGCTTCATGAGCAAATATGCTGTTGCTTCCGCATCATAAATGGCACGGTGATGTTGTGTCAGTTCGATATCGAATCGCTTCGCAAGTGTATTGAGTCGATGATTCTTCAACGTCGGCATCAACGTTCGAGCAAGTTCGAGCGTATCGATGACCGGATAATCATCTGGTTCATGTCCTCCGCTACGGAGAGTCGCCTCAAGGAAGCCCATATCGAATGACGCGTTATGGGCGACGAGAATGCTGTCGCCACACCAATCGACGAACTGTTTCGTGATCACTTCCGGGTCCGGTTGACCTTGGACCATGTCATCCGTGATCCCAGTCAATTCAATCGTGGTCGCTGACAAGGCATGTTTCGGGTCGGCGAACGCCTCAAACCGGTCAATGATTTCCCCGTCCTTGATTTTAACCCCAGCGAGTTCGATGATTTTATTGTAGACGGCAGAAAGTCCCGTCGTCTCGACGTCGAAGACGACGTATGTCGCATCGTCCAATGCCACATCGGTCGCATGATAGGCGACAGGGACACCATCGTTGACAACGTTCGCCTCGACTCCGTATAACACTTTAATGTCGTTCTTCTTCCCGGCATAATACGCTTCTGGGAACGCCTGGACTCCCGCATGGTCGGTAATGGCAATGGCACGATGTCCCCATTTCGCAGCACGGGCGACGAGCGACGAGACGTTTGTGACGGCATCCATTTGGCTCATCTGTGTGTGCGCGTGAAGTTCGACACGCTTCTCGCCTTCCCATTCGTCACGTGGCGGTTCGACCTTCACTTCTTGAAGTTGAGATGCCATCATACATAGTTCGCGCATGAACGAATCATCTTCGACCCGCCCAGCTGTTTGAATCCACATGCCTTTTTTGACGGCACTGAGCATACGGTCGTCATCGTCATCGCGGGCAAATACTTTCACAATCAATGAGTCGGTGTAATCCGTCATCTTGAACGTGAACAGTTTCTTCCCACTCTTCAATTCTTTCCGTTCTGCCGAGAAGACGAGTCCACGAATCGCGACACGTCGTTCTTCCTCGATAATCGTCTTGATTGGGACGATCTCATCTTTAATGAGCGCACCCATCCGGATTTCTGTGATCGGTTCGTCATTCGTTTCTGTTGCCTTGGCGAATTGAGCAGCCAGTGCCATTTTCGCTTGTTCGATGTCTTCTTGAACAACCTGTTCGCGAAGGGCCTGATTCGCCTCAGCGTCTTCTGAAAATTGAGCCTGACACGGCTTTTTCGTGAACCCATAGGCACTATAGAGCGCCTGCACTTCTTGACAGAGCTCTTTGTCCACATAACTCGCCTCAGGTGCGGAACGCACCGGGATCATGAGTTTGTTCTGCTCGAATCGTGGCGAAACGGAACCGAAATAACTGCGCATCGCACCAGAAACTTGGCTCAACTCGCTGACGATTCGCGGCCAATAGTCGATATAGTCTTGCTCACTTCCACCAGCTGTTGTCGAGAACCGAGCGTACACCTCATCCGCGAACGTCGCATAACGGCTTTCTAATCGACTCATGAACAATTGATGCACGTCGTATGGCAATACTTTTGGAAATGAAAAATAAAACGTCCACGTCCGTCGCTTCTTGTTGACGACGAGCCGTGAGAGTTCGGCCTGATCAAACAGGTCCGTCTCGGTCGTGATCCCAAGGTCACTTAATAATAATTGCATCTTTTGATTTGCTTCCACGGGTCCGTCTTTCCCCCTTTATGCCAATTCGACAAATGAAGGTGACCGCCTCCGCTGTCACCTTCATCCATTAATGAACTTCGCTAAATTTTGAAGCGATGACTTCTTTCAATTCATCGATTGACGTTTCAATCACTTCACCTGTTGCACGTACTTTCACTTCAACGATGCCTTCGCCGGCTTTTTTCCCGACGTTCACGCGAATCGGAAGTCCAATCAAATCTGCATCTGCAAACTTGACGCCCGCGCGTTCTTTTCGGTCGTCGAACAAGACATCGTATGTTTGACCAAGCTCTTCATAAAGACGGTTCGCCAAATCGACTTGCGTCTCATCTTTTGCATTGATTGCGATCAAATGGAGATCGAACGGCGCCACGTTACGTGGCCAAACGATTCCACGGTCGTCGTGATGTTGTTCGACGATGGCTGAAAGTGTGCGTGACACCCCAATGCCGTAGCAACCCATGATGAGTGGTTCGGCACGACCCTCTTCGTTGAGGAACGTCGCACCCATCGCTTCTGAATATCGTGTCCCGAGTTTAAATACTTGTCCCACTTCAATCCCACGAGCAAAACGAACCGGACCGGACTCATCCGGTGCCAAATCGCCTTCGACAACGAAACGTAAATCGTGGTATGTCATCTCGGCAAGGTCGCGCGCAGCGTTTACACCCGTGTAGTGTGTGTTCGCCTCGTTGGCACCACAGACTGCATCCACTAAGTACTTGACCGCATAGTCGGCAACGACTTTGACCGGAGCGTTAATCGGTCCGAGTGTACCTGGCGCACAGTTGAACAACTCAACGATTTTCGCTTCTTCTTCAAGTTGAATGTCGAGTCCACCGAGTGCGTTCTTCACTTTGACTTCATTCGCTTCGTGGTCGCCACGAACGATTGCCATGACGGTTTCGCCATCCACGTTGAACAAGACAGATTTGATTGTCGTCTTCGGATCCACGTTCAAGAATGCCGCCACATCTTCAATCGTACGATTCTCTTCCGTGTCCACTTTTTCGAGTGGACGAACGTCAGCTTGCTGCATCTCATAACGGTCGAGCGTTTCGGCCATCTCGATGTTCGCCGCATAGTTCGACGTGTCGGTGTAGACAATCGTGTCTTCCCCGATATCCGCAAGCGCTTGGAATTCATGCGTATCTTTCCCGCCGATTGCCCCAGAGTCCGCGACGACCGGACGATACTTCAGTCCTGTGCGGTCGAAGATGCGTGAGTACGCATTATACATGTTTGTATATTCTTCATCTAAGTCTTCTTGTGTCGCGTGGAATGAGTAGGCGTCTTTCATCAAGAACTCACGTCCGCGGAGCAACCCGAAACGTGGACGACGCTCATCACGATACTTCGTTTGAATCTGGTACAAGTTCATCGGAAGTTTTTTATACGAGTTGAGCTCGTCTCGGACGATTGATGTGATCAATTCTTCGTGTGTCGCACCGAGTGCGAAACGACGGTCATGACGGTCCGTCAAGCGCATCAATTCAGGACCGTAAATGCCCCAACGTCCTGTCTCTTCCCAAAGTTCCGCCGGTTGAATGGCAGGCATCAATAACTCTTGTGCACCGGCACGATTCATCTCTTCACGGATGATTGTTTGGATGTTGTGTAACACCTTATGTCCGAGTGGAAGATAAGAATAAATTCCTGCCGCATTTTGACGGATGAATCCTCCACGGACGAGGAGTTGATGGCTGACCGCTTCCGCGTCAGCCGGAACTTCTCTCAATGTAGGCATGAGCAATCTAGATTGTTTCATACAGTTCAACGTTTCCCTTCTCTACAAACAGCTTATTTAAAGAATGATTGAATGTCGTTCCAAGTGACAATCAACATTAAAATCATCAAGAGTGCGAATCCGATAAAGTGGACGAATCCTTCTTTTTTCGGATCGATTGGACGTCCGCGTACCGCTTCGAACAAGAGGAAAATCAAACGTCCTCCGTCTAACGCTGGCAATGGGAGCAAGTTGAAGATCGCAAGGTTGACGGAGAGAAGCGCTGTCCAGTTCAACAGCATGATCAAACCGCTCGCCGCTACTTCATCTGTCATCCGTACAATCCCGACCGGACCTGCTAGTTGATCGACACCGACTTGTCCTGTCACCAAATCACCGACCGCAGAGAAGATGAGCGTCGACATCGTCCATGTCGTTTCCGCTCCCGTCGTCACGGCTTTGACCGGTGATCGCTCGAGTGCGTTCGTGACACCAAGGATTCCGACCGTCTCTCCGTTTTGTTCGACTGCTTGTGGTGTGAGGGTGACAGTTGCTTCCTCCCCATCACGGACATACGTGACTTCCGTAGGGGTGTCCGCCCGGTCTTCTAAAGCAGATCGTAAGTCGAGCCAATCGGTAATCGGCTCACCTTCAATCGATACGATTTCATCCCCGCTCATCAAACCAGCCTCATCAGCGGCTGAATCCGGTTGAACCGTACCGATTTGACCGTCGTTCGTTGGGGTTCCTTGAACGAGCCCCACAATAATGAGCAAGATGAACGCCAAGACGAAGTTCATCGCCGGACCGGCTGCGATGGCCAAGACACGTTTCCAAACCGACTGGGCTCCAAATGTTCGATCATACGGTGCGATTTGAATTTCCATCCCTTGGTCGACAAGGAGTGTGTCTCGCTCTAATGAATAGACACGCACTTCCTCATCGATGAGAAGTTGCACTTTCAACTCATGTGTCGAATCGAACTTATCGACGGTTCCGACGACATGGACATCTGTAGCCGTGTCCGGTTGGAAGTAGACACGATCGACCGTCCCCTGTTCGGTGAGCCGGAGTCCGACATGCTGACCCGCACGGACTTCAATCGGTTCAAAATCTTCTCCGGCCATTTTGACGTAGCCACCGATTGGTAAAAGACGAATGGTATAGAGCGTTTCATTTTTACGGAATGAAACAATTTTTGGACCGAATCCGATTGCAAACTCGTGACAGAGAATGCCTGCCCGTTTCGCCATGACGAGGTGTCCCCATTCGTGTACCGAAATGAGAACGCCAAACATCAAAACGATGGCGATAAAAGTCGTCATGATTTATTCCCCACCTTCAATTCCTTGCTGAATCTGTTGACGTACTGCTCGGTCAACTTCTAGAATTTGCGCGAGCGTCGGCTCGGCAATGACCTCATGTCGAGCCATCGCTTTTTCGACGAGTCGTTCAATCTCTAAAAACGTGATCTGACCGTTCAAGAATAGGTCCACTGCCACTTCATTGGCTGCATTCAAGACGGTCGGCATGGAACCACCGGCTCTTCCTGCTTCGAACGCTAACCGGAGTGCCGGGTAACGATTGAAATCAGCCTCTTCAAAATGCAGCTTTCCGATTTCCTTCAAGTTTAACCGCTTATTCCCCTCGATTTCAAGCCGCTTCGGTCCCGATAGCGCATAAAGGATCGGACCGCGCATATCCGGGTTTCCAAGCTGGGCCATCACGGCAGCATCTTTAAATTCGACCATCGAATGAATAATCGATTCACGGTGTAAGATGACTTCAATATCATTATAATCGATATCGAACAGCCAGTGTGCCTCGATGACTTCCAAGCCTTTGTTGAACATCGTCGCCGAATCGATGGTGATTTTTGCTCCCATTGACCAGTTCGGATGATTCAGTGCGTCTTCAACAGTCACATCAGCCAGCTCATCGCGTGAACGATCACGGAAACTACCGCCTGATGCCGTTAGAATAATTTTGGATACATCTTCTCTTCGTTCCCCGTTCAAACATTGATAGATCGCGGAGTGTTCACTGTCGACAGGCAACAGGTTGACCCCATGTTCTTTCACGGCCGCTTTGACAAGATGTCCTGCGGTAACGAGTGTTTCCTTGTTGGCGAGTGCAATATCTTTCCCTGCTTGAATCGCCGCAAGCGTCGGTTCAAGTCCAACTGCTCCAACGACTGCCGTCACGACGATGTCAGCCCGTTCTGCCGTCGCACACTCCTTCAGCCCCTCCGGTCCAATAAAATAGAGAGGTTCATATGTAAGATGCGGCTTCAACTGTTCGAGTACTTCGATACTCGTTGCCGACACATATTTTGGTCTAAGTCGATTGATCCATTCCGTGGCGACCTCGACGTTCGTTCCGAACGCATACGCCTCAAGTTCAAACAGGTCAGGGTGCTGTTCGATGACGTCACAAGTTTGAACGCCAATCGAACCAGTCCCCCCAATTAAGCTAATTCGCTTCATCTCGACACTCCTTTTTAAAGCAGATTAAACACCCAAATGACGGTAAAGACCGCAATCATACTATCAAACCGGTCTAAAATGCCACCATGTCCCGGTAACAGATGACCTGAATCTTTGACTCCGTACTGGCGCTTATAAGCAGACTGCACCAAATCCCCGAGCTGTCCGACTACCGCCACGACAATCGCTAAAATGGCGACCTCGATCATCGGCAAGATCGGATCAATCCAGACGAAGATGATACCGAGTACAATCGCAGACACAATGCCCCCAATCGCCCCTTCAATCGTCTTATTCGGACTAATCGATGGCCATAACTTGGCTTTCCCGAATGCTTTTCCGGTAAAATACGCTCCCGAGTCTGTCGCCCAAATCATAAACAAGATTAGCAGCACTTTCGATAGACCGTCCTCAGAGAGCCGCACTAACGCAAAACTAGAGAAACCGACGACCAAATAGACGGCTGAGACGAAGTAAAAACTGGCATCTTCATACGTGAATCGGTTTTTCGTGACCACTGTCCAAAACAGCAACAACACGAGCCCTAAGACGAGCCATTGTTCAATCGAGAACGGAAGTTCATCCGTGACAACTTGAGTCTTAAGCAATAATAAGAGGAACGGGAACGCCACGAGGAGCGCTGTCACTAAGAACGGAAACGCCAACAGCTTATGCTGTCGCATCAACGTGAATTCACTCAATCCGATGAGTGCCAGAATCCCCATCAATGAAACGAAGGCATTGCCTCCAAGCGCAATCACCGTGATGAAGATGGCTCCTGCCCATAGTCCTGTAATAATACGTGTCTTCATGTTACACCCCACCAAAACGTCGCGTGCGCGCGTTGTATGATTCAATCGCTTCTACAAAATGCTCACGCTTAAATTCCGGCCACAATACTTCTGTGAAATGAAGTTCAGCATACGCGCTTTGCCATAATAAAAAGTTAGAGAGTCGTTGCTCACCGCTCGTCCGAATAACGAGATCTACATCTTGAACGTGTGTCATGAGTCGTTCACCAATCATACGATCATCGATATCGTCTGCCTGAACCAAACCGGACTGAACGTCTGCTGCAATGCTACGCATCGCTTGAACGAGCTCATCTCGTCCCCCGTAGTTGAGTGCGAAGACAAGGTTCAACCCTGTGTTCGCAACGGTCCGTTCTCTCGCCTCGTTAACGGCTTCTCGTGTCTCTCGTGGGAGTTTCGACGTATCTCCCGCAACGAGCACCCGTACATTCTGTTCGTGGAGTTCTTTCAAATCGGTCTCCAAAAACTGTTTCGGCAGTTTCATCAAGAATGAGACTTCCTCTTCCGGACGAGTCCAATTCTCTGTAGAGAACGCATAAAGCGTCAGAGACCGAATCCCGAGTTCCTGCGCTGTTCGTACCGCTTCCCGGATGGACTTCATCCCTTCCCGGTGACCCATGATGCGAGGGAGACCACGTTTTTTGGCCCAGCGCCCATTTCCATCCATGATGATGGCTACGTGCTCAGGAACACTTAACTCCGCCTCGATTTTCGTTTTAGGATTCACCCATTTAAACATTCTGTTATCCTCCTGATTGTATGAAAGAAGGACCCTCTCAGAAAAAGGGTCCCCACACAGCTTTTTGGTATACCACTTCCGTGATTACACTTCCATGATTTCTTTTTCTTTAATTGCTGCAGATTCATCAATCTTCTTGATATACGAATCCGTCAACGTTTGAACGTCATCTGCATATCCGCGGAGATCGTCTTCTGTTAACTCGCCATCTTTCTCGAGTTTCTTCAAGTTTTCATTTGCATCACGACGTACGTTACGGACAGCGACCTTCGCTTCTTCTGCGTATTTTTTCGTGACTTTAACTAATTCTTTACGACGTTCTTCCGTCAATGCAGGAATCGCCAAACGGATGACCGTACCGTCAGATGATGGAGACAAGCCGAGGTCTGCCTTTTGAATCGCTTTCTCTACTTCAGAAACCATCGACTTATCCCATGGTTGAATTAAAAGTAGACGCGCTTCTGGTGTATTGATGTTTGCCACTTGATTGAGTGGTGTTGGGACACCATAGTAATCAACTTGGACAGGATCCAAAATCGATGCGCTGGCACGGCCAGTGCGAAGCGTTCCAAAATCACGTTTAAGTGAAGAATGCGCTTTTTCCATTTTTTCTTCAGCTGTTTTCAATACTTCTTTGACACTCATGAATTGACTCCTCCTACTACCGTCCCGATATGTTCCCCGAGAACGACACGTTTAATGTTACCTTCTTCAAGCAATGAGAATACAATCAATGGAATGTGGTTGTCCATACAAAGTGACGTTGCTGTCGAGTCCATGACTTGAAGTCCATCCTTTAAGACGTCAAGGTAAGACAACGTATCGTACTTCACTGCCGTTGCGTCCAATTTCGGATCAGCTGAATAGACGCCGTCCACATTGTTTTTACCCATTAAGATGACATCAGCTTCGATTTCAGCCGCACGGAGAGCAGCTGTCGTGTCCGTTGAGAAATATGGGTTTCCTGTGCCGGCCGCAAAGATAACGACGCGTCCTTTTTCAAGATGACGCATTGCGCGACGACGAATGTATGGTTCAGCAACTTGTCGCATTTCAATTGATGTTTGGACGCGCGTTTGGACACCGTACGTTTCAAGGCTATCTTGAAGAGCAAGTGAGTTCAATACAGTTGCGAGCATACCCATGTAATCTGCGTTTGCCCGATCCATCCCGAGTTCACTACCCGTCTTTCCACGCCAAATGTTTCCGGCACCTACAACAACGGCGACTTCTACACCCATCTCGATCAATTCTTTAATTTGACTTGAGATTGAGTTTACAATGTTAGGGTCGATCCCGTAACCTTGATCTCCAGCGAGCGCTTCTCCACTCAATTTTAACACAATTCGTTTATATTTCGGTTCCATAACTTTGCCTCCTCTTGCTTGAAAAAAGGGAACACGCTCCCTTAACGAACTAACTCAAGGTTATACAGACGTGTTCCCAATTTTAGTTGTATCACAGATTGTGACACAGATTATTTTTTAAGTTGGTTCATAACTTCTTCAGCAAAGTTCTCTTCACGTTTCTCCATACCTTCTCCTACTTCGAAGCGTACGAACGAGTTGATTTTTCCGCCTTTTGATTCTACGTACTTACCAACTTTGAAGTCGCTGTCTTTTACGAACGTTTGGTCAACGAGGCAGATTTCTTCGAAGTACTTGTTCATTCGACCAGCAATCATCTTCTCAACGATGTTAGCAGGCTTGCCTTCGTTAAGTGCTTGCTCAGTCAAGACTTTCTTCTCGCGGTCGATTTCTTCAGCTGATACTTCATCGCGTGTCGCGTAAAGTGGACGTGCTGCAGCAACGTGCATTGCAACGTCTTTAGCAACTGTTTCGTCAGATGTGCCGTCGATTACAACGACTGACCCGATGCGACCACCCATGTGGAGGTACGTACCGAATACTGCATCGTCAGCTTTTTCAAGAACAGCTACACGACGGAGTGAGATTTTCTCTCCGATTGTCGAAGCTTCTTCTTGGATGTACGTTTCAAGTGTTTTACCTGCTTCGTACTCAGCCGCGAGTGCCGCTTCTGCAGTTGTTGCGCCTGATGCGAGTACTGCTTTTGCTACGTTGTTCACGAGTGTTTGGAACTTCTCGTTCTTCGCAACGAAGTCTGTTTCTGAGTTGATTTCGACGAGCACAGCTTTGTTGCCTTCAACTGCTACTGCTGTCAAACCTTCAGCGGCGATACGATCACCTTTTGCTGCTGCTTTAGCGATTCCTTTTTCGCGAAGGAAGTCGATTGCTGCTTGCATGTCACCGTCTGTTTCAACGAGTGCTTTTTTGCAATCGAGCATTCCTGCTCCTGTTTTTTCACGAAGTTCTTTTACCATTGCTGCTGTAACTGCCATCGGAAATTCCTCCTTGTAAAACTAACGAATTTTAAGAAAAAGCACAGGGCTTTTTGAATACATGTCCTAAAAAAAGGTGATAAAAGGCTTTCCCTTTATCACCTATTGTCTCACTGATTACTCAGCTTCTGTAGCTTCAGCTTCTGTCGCTACAGCTTCTTCAGCAACTTCTTCTTCACCTTGCTTCGCTTCGATGATTGCATCAGCCATCTTCGAAGTGAGCAATTTAACTGCACGAATTGCATCGTCGTTCGCTGGGATTACATAATCGATTTCGTCTGGGTCACAGTTTGTGTCGACAATCGCAACGATTGGGATGTTCAATTTGTGAGCTTCCGCGATTGCGATACGCTCTTTACGTGGGTCAACGATGAAGAGGGCGTCAGGCACACCAGGCATGTCCTTGATTCCGCCGAGGAACTTCTCAAGACGAGTCATTTCTTTCTTCAAGATGATGACTTCTTTCTTAGGAAGTACTTCGAACGTGCCGTCTTCTTCCATTTTTTCGAGTTGCTTCAAGCGGTTGATACGCTTTTTGATTGTTGAGAAGTTAGTGAGTGTTCCACCCAACCAACGCTCGTTAATGAAGAACATCCCAGAACGGATTGCTTCCTCTTTGATTGTATCTTGAGCTTGTTTTTTCGTACCAACGAAGAGGACGTTTCCGCCTTCTGCCGCGAGTTCACGAACAAAGTTGTAAGCTTCGTCTACTTTTTTGACCGTCTTTTGAAGGTCGATGATGTAGATCCCGTTACGCTCTGTGAAGATGTATTTCGCCATTTTTGGGTTCCAACGGCGTGTTTGGTGACCGAAGTGTACACCAGCTTCAAGCAATTGCTTCATTGAAATTACTGCCATGATAAATTTCCTCCTTGTGGTTTAAAAAAGTCCTCCGCCTCGTTCATTGTTGTATTCCGACCTTTCGGCACCGAGGAATATCATCCCGAGACGTGTGTGATGTGTTTAACACCGAGAATTACTATAGCATATGTCACGAAATCCGGCAACTCTCACTTTTTACGAAGTTTCGCATAAAGCGCAAGCTCGCCCTCGCCTTTTCCGAGGATACGGGCAGCGTCCCGCACGGAATGTCGCAACAAGACATCGTCCACGTCGATTGACGCGGACGGGGTCGTCTCTTCTGTCGCCTCTACGACCGTTTGAACGGACTCATTGACAGGGAGCGATGAAGCTTCTTCCTGTTGAACCACGTTCGAACGTTCAACGGGTTCTTGAACAACGAGGTCGTTCATCGACTCCATGAATGAAAGAAGCAACGTTTCGGTCTCTTGCTTCTCTCGTTCGAGCCGTTCGACTCGTTCCTGCAGCGCTTGGACTTGTCGGTAGCCGAATAAAAAACCGTAAGCAACCAAACAAGCTGTGATCACATATATAATATACACTTGTTCATCTCCTTACGATGTCTTTTCTTCTAAATAGGACCGACCGAGCGCGTGTTTTAATGTCTTCAACGCTTTGGAATGAATTTGCGAAATCCGTGATGTTGACAGTTCGAGCACTTCCCCAATCTCCGTCAACGTCAGTTCGTCAAAGTAAAACAAAGAGACGACGAGTCGTTCTTTTTCGGATAAATGGTCGACTTCTGCTGCCAGCACATCAATCAATTCGCGTTGCAACAACGTATCTTCTGGCTTTTCAGAATCCGGGTCGAAATACGTGACAGACATGACTTTTCCTTCTTCTTGCAACGTCACGGCCTCATCAATCGACAACATATTGGCAAAGTACCCTTCCGCCATCGTTCGTTCGATTTCTGCAATCGGTAAGTCGCATGCCGAAGCTAACTCGCTCTTCGTTGGAGCACGATGTAACGACTGTTCAAGCTGTTCTGCCACCTGATCGATTTTTTTCACTTTTTCTCGAACCGACCGAGGTAACCAATCCACTTTTCGTAAACCGTCGATAATGGCTCCACGAATCCGAAACGCAGCATACGTATCAAATTTATTATTGTGCTCTGGATCATATTTCATAAGGGCATCGTACAATCCCATGTAACCCAAACTTTTCAATTCGTCGCGTTCGACGCTCTTTGGAAGCGTCACGATCATCCGTTGTACGTGGTAGTGGATGAGAAACTCGTAATGTGCTAGTAATTCGTTTGCTGTATCCATATCACGGTCCATATTCCAGCGATCCCACAACTGTGTAAGATGAGTCGTCATGTCGATCCCCCCTTATAGTTCTTTCGTACCCACGCTCACCGTCCGAATCGATAAGACAGATGTTGCGACATCAAACTCGATTGTCCGCCCGTTATGTCCGCCACAATCTTCTGCCACGAGCGGAATACGATGGACTTTTAATGCTTGGCGGATGGCCTCGGCGTTTCGCTCACCGATTCGCATCGCCTCGTTCTCATATTTAAACTGAAACATCTGAGCGCCGCCTGCCATCTTTGCTTGAAGCCGCGTGGCCCCTTCTCGTTTCAATGAATGCACGAGTGTATCAATGGCTGTATCTGCGTATTTTCCTACTTCAATCGTCTGGTTCTTACGAGCAATCGTCGAGTCCGGCAACATGACATGTGCCATCGCTGCCAATTGGAGGCGGGTGTCATATAAAATGACACCCACACATGACCCAAGTCCGGCTGTACGTAACCGATTTGGTGCGGTCGTCTGCTTCCATTCGGCAATGCCGATTTTTAATACATCAGCCATTGCCAAGCAACCGTTCTTGAATCCGTTTGAGCGACCCATGTGTTGGTAGGAACAACACATGTCCTGCACTTACTTTTTGATCAATCATAAATGTCGTGTCGATATAGAGCGCCGCGTCTTCCTCAGGTTGTACAGACGTGACGACAAATTCAACAATCGAACCTGCCATATCGATGGCCGTTGCCGGCACTTGAATCATAATCGGTGTCTGTAACCAGTCACCTAGCGCTCGCGCATAAGCACCGCTCATAATATTCCCGACCTCTTCCCAAGCCGATTGGCCGAGCTCATCAAAAGAATCAAATGAATATGGCATCCCAATCAAGGTCGAAACCATTTGCTCGGCATCTTCCACGGCGAACAAAATGAGGATCATTCCACGAATATCACCATCTAATTCCAACAAGACCGAGGCAACATGTCGTTCCGGACCGCCGACTCGCTCTGGTAAATAGGTGATCGGTTCCATTTCGGCAGAAGACACGGTAATGTTCACCGGTTTCGAAAGCATTGCCGACAAGGCAGTCGCCGCATGTCCAGACCCTATATTTCCCAGTTCCTTTAACAGGTCTTGTTCAAACTCACTCAGCATACTGTTCCTCAAACAACGCATTCGCATCGAGTAAGGAGAAGAGTTTATCTTCTCCTTTTGCGATGGCTGTCAGATGTGCCGAGAGCATATCGCGGCTCGATTCCGGAATCGGTTCGATTCGTACTTCATCGCTTTCCACGACCTCATTCGCACGGTCGACGATAAATCCGGCATCTCCTTGATTCAACGAGGCGATCAGGATGCGCGTTTCATCCGTTGGTTCGATTTCTTCGTAGCCGAGTCGCAAGCGAAGGTCGATGACCGGCGTGACGACACCACGAAGGTTGATGACCCCTTTCACATGTGACGGTGCGTTCGGCACTCGTGTGATCGGCTGAAGTCGCTCGATTGAACGGACCGACTGTACGTCGATCCCATACGTATTTTCTTCAAGTGAAAAGACTACCCATTTCTGTTCCATCAATATTCCTCCTTAAAAGAGATCGTTACTATCTACGATAAGGGCGACGCGACCGTCACCAAGAATGGTCGCACCAGAGATAGCTGGAATCCCTTCAAGATACGTACCGAGCGGTTTCATGACAATTTCTTGTTGACCGATCAAATCGTTGACGACGACGCCGACGAGTTTGTTGCCTTTTCGAACGACGACGACCGGGAATTGCGACTTCGTCTCTGATTCGATGCCAAACATTTCTTTCATGTAGACGAGTGGGACCAGTTGACCACGGAAGTCGAAAACTCGTTCACGGTGTGCTGTCAAAATGTCCGCTTCATCAAGTAATGTCGTCTCAAGGATCGATGTCAATGGAATCGCATACGATTCCTCTCCCACTTGAACGAGCATCGCCGAGATGATCGAAAGGGTGAGCGGTAAGCTGACTTGGAACTTCGTGCCCTGTCCCGCAACCGTCTCTAGAGAAACGACCCCACCGAGTGACTCGATTTTATTTTTGACGACATCGAGTCCGACACCGCGTCCTGACAAGTCAGTGACCACGTCTGCCGTCGAGAAGCCCGGAGCAAAGATCAGCATCGCCAATTCGTTCTCAGACATCGTCGTCGCTTCTTCATCTGTGATCACGCCGCGCTCCAACGCTTTCGAGCGAACCTTGTCGACGTTGATGCCGGCACCGTCGTCCTCGATTTCAATGAAGACTCGGTTTCCGCCGTGATACGCACGGAGTGCAAGCATGCCCTGCTCCGGTTTTCCGGCTTGAAGACGTACTTTCGGACGTTCGATGCCGTGATCGATGGCGTTACGGATCAAGTGGACGAGCGGATCGCCAATTTCATCGATGACCGTGCGATCGAGTTCTGTTTCAGCACCTGAAATGTCCAACTGGACTTTTTTATGAATCTCTTTTGCGACCGAACGCACCATTCGTGGGAAGCGATTGAACACTTGTTCGATTGGCATCATCCGGAGGGTTAAGACGAGTGATTGTAACTCGTTCGTTCCCCGCTTGATTTTTTCGACCGTTTCATTCAATTCTGGTTGACCGACTTCGTCCGCCAGGCGCTCAAGTCGTCCACGGTCGATAATGAACTCTTCAAATAAGTTCATCAGACGATCAATTCGTTCTAAGTTGACGCGAATCGTTTTTGCTTGTGCTTGAGCGGCTACTTGCTCTTTCGTATCTTTCGCTTCTTCCTTGTCCGAGGTAGCTTGAACGACAGGTTCAGGTGCAATCGTCTCCGCTGTCACAGCGACTTCTGGCTCACTGACCGCTGTTTCTGTATACGTATTGACTTCGACGCGCTCCACTTCCGATACTTGAGCGATGGCATGTTCAATCACTTCTGCCGTCTCTTGTGACAAGAATAAGACGTCGAACGATAAGTCAAATTGCTCTTGTTCGATTTCTTCTGTCTCCGGATGTGTGCTGACGACCTCACCGAGTTCTTGAAGGCGATCGAATACCATATACGCACGGGCCGCTTTCAAAACGACCGCGTCAGACAGTTTGACTGTGATTTGATACGCCTCAAAGCCTGTCTGTTTGGCTTGCTCGATGACCGAGTTCGTATATAGATCAATCTCAAACGTGCTCGTCTCTGACGTTTTTTCGACTGCGACTTCTTTCCCACCGATGAAGGATTGGAATGCGGCGACCGTTTCTGATACATCCACGTTCGCGCCTTGTCCTCCGCTCTCGATGTCCGCAATCATGTCTTCCATCTGTTCCATGGCGATGAACATCGTATCCAACAAGAGTTGGTTACTTTCCTTTTTGCCGCCACGGACGAGGTCGAGCGCGCTCTCCATCTCATGTGTCAAGTTGGCAACGCGTTCGTACCCCATCGTCGAAGACATCCCTTTTAGCGTGTGCGCGGACCGGAAGATCTCCTGTACAACATCCGCCCCACCCGATTGTTCTAATTTAAGTAACTGTGTGTTGATCGATTGGATATGTTCTTGGGATTCATCTAAAAACAACCCTAAGTATTCATTCACGTCCATCTCATTTACCTCCCTGTCGTTATACTCGGTTCCACTGTTTTCGTAAGTTCCCCATCAAACGGTCCATCAAGTGACGTGGTTTCGGAGGCGTACCCGTAAGCGTTGTCAAAATTCGTTCGAGGCGCCAGCTAATATCACTCTTTCGGTTGTATTGATAAAACGGGACTTGGGCGATGACTGCCTTTCTGACAGATGAGTCGTCTGGTAGAAAGCCGAGGAATCGAATCGTCTTATTTAAAAACTGTTTACATGCGACTTCCATCCGTTCGAAACATTGAAGGGCTTCCTCACCGGACTGGGCTCGGTTGACGATGACGCCAAGCGGTAAGTCCGGGTACTGATGGTGCACCAGTTTCGTATATGCATAACCGTCCATTAGCGAGGTAGGTTCTGGAGTCAAAATCAAGAACATCTCATCGCAACCCGCGATGAACTGGAGTGAAGTGTCCGTCGCTCCAGCCCCCATATCGAACAGGACATAATCATATTCGGTCAATACTTCGAGTTCTCGCATGAGAAATTGCATGTCATCATCTGAGAGATGGACGAGTTGGTCCTGCCCACTCCCTCCATGTAATATATCGACACCATATACATTTTTCTGAACAGCTGCAGCCAATGGAATACGAGCTTTGACGGTCTCGATCATCGTTCTGGACTTCATGGCATTCATCAAGATGTGCACATTGGCCATTCCGATGTCAAAGTCGACAATCAACACTCGTTTTCCGAGTTCAGCTAGGGCGATGGCCGTGTTTACACAGACGTTCGTCTTTCCGACCCCACCTTTCCCACTCGCAAAGGCGATTGTCGTCGGATGGGCATCATTGATTGCTCTTAAACGCCTTGCTTGGTCCATCTTGCCCACCCTTCTTTCTCAAACAGTCGTTTCGTCAGTGCGTCCGCATTCCCCCGAATCAGATCGTCCGGCACTTCTTGGCCGTCTGTCATCCAGGCGACCGGAAGACCGCTCTTTTTCACCATGCGGTACATCGCGTGGATATCACTTGTCTCGTCCGCCTTCGTAAAAATGAGTGAGCTAAGAGGCAATGACTCGAATTGCGAATAGATCATATCCATGTCCTTCGTTTTGGATGTCAAACTCAAAACGAGCGAAAGGCTTGTTTCAGTGAAGTCGTGATGTTCATGAAACTGTTCGACGTAAGCCGGATCGCGGAAATTTCGTCCCGCCGTGTCGATTAGCACGATGTCTTTACGAGCAAACAATTGCTTGGCACGCTTGAAGTCATGAAAGTCATATGCCACTTCCACCGGAATACTCATGATTTCAGCATACGTCTTCAACTGTTCGATGGCAGCGATTCGGTACGTGTCGGTCGTGATCAATCCGACCGTTTTGCCTTCCGTCAGCTTGAAGTGCGCCGCAAGTTTGGCGAGCGTGGTCGTCTTGCCGACCCCCGTCGGTCCAACGACCATAACATATCGCTTCGCTTCAGGCGGTTCAATGAACGACGATTTGACTTGTTCGTAAACGAAACGTTCAGCTTCTTCTACAGATTTTGTCGTGTAGTATAGTTCGTTCAGCGTTTCCTCCCACGACTCATCGGCAAAGGATTCTGTCGAGAGCAGCGATTCGACATGTTGCAACGAGGCGTGTAGTCTCGGTGCCGCTCCTCCAATCACACGTGGTGGTGTTTGCGGGATGACAGGTTGTGATGGTGTTGGTGCTGTCCGAACAGGGACAGGCTGTCGTGGCTTTGTGACGACTTGCTCTTTTTCGAGGGCTGCGATGACCTCCACTTGCTTTGACGCAAAGAGACCGAACCATCCTGTCTTCACTTGTCGTGAGTTGAGGATGACCGCTTCGTCTCCGAGCTCTTGTTTCACTTTCGCCATCGCATCAGCCATGGTTTTCGCCGTAAACTTTTTAATCTGCATGTTAAATCACCCCAATACTTTTCACTTCGACGGAACTGAGTAATTCGTTATAAGCCAATACCGGCACATCTGGATAATACCGTTCGAGTAATTGACGAACGAACAGACGAATCGTTGGGGAACATAAAATCACAGCCGATGCCCCATATCGTTCAAACATCGACAGTTGTTCGCCAGTGCGCTCGATAATCTCTCGAGCTTGCTCTGGGTCGAGCGCCAAATAGTTCCCGAACTCCGTTTTCTGAACCGCATCTTGCACCGTCTGTTCCGTCTGTCCGCCGAGTGTCACGACGTAAAGGGGACCTTCAGGTGGTTTGACTTGATCGGTCAATTGACGGGACAAGCCTTGACGGCAATACTCTCCTAAGATTTCCGCATCTTTCGTCACTTTTCCGTAGTCTGCCATCGTCTCAAACAGAAGCGGCAAATTTCGAATGGAAACACTTTCTTGGAGTAAGTGGCGCAACACTTTCTGAATTTCGCCAATCGAAAGGACTGACGGCGTCACGTCCTCTACGAGAACCGGATGCGTCTCTTTCAGGTGCTCGACGAGTTGTTTCGTCTCTTCCCGACCGAGTAAATCTGCCGCATGTTTCTTCAACGTCTCGGTCAAGTGAGTCGCGACAACAGAAGGCGGATCAACGACGGTATACCCGCTCATTTCTGCCCGAGTTCGTGTTTCTTCATCAATCCAAAGGGCAGGAAGACCGAATGCTGGTTCCGTTGTTTCAATTCCATATACCTCAGGGTCTTCGATGCCCGGGCTCATCGCCAAGTAATGATCCAGCAATAGCTCTCCCTCTGCAACGACGTTCCCTTTGACTTTGATTCGGTATGCGTTCGGTGATAACTGCAAGTGATCGCGAATCCGGACCGTCGGTAAGATGAAGCCAAGCTCGAGTGCGAGTTGACGACGAATCATGACAACGCGGTCTAACAAGTCACCGCCTTGAGACTCATCTGCAAGCGGAATCAAGCCATACCCGAATTCAAATTCAATCGAGTCAATCTGCAACAGCGAGACGACTGATTCTGTCGGCGCTGTCGATGGTTCCTCTTCGAGCATCGGCTCTTCCGTTGCCTGACGGATATTTCGACGCATCGTGTAGGCGCCGAAGAATGCCGTTCCGGCAATGATCATCGTCACAGGAAGTAGGGGCGGTGATACAAAACCAAGCATGAAGACAATCGACCCGGCGATATAAAGGAGTGATGGGTTTTGACCGAGCTGGTCGATTACGTCTTCCCCTAAGTTTCCATCCGAGACGGCACGGGTCACGATAATCCCGGTCGCGGTCGAAATCAAAAGTGCTGGGATTTGACTGACCAAGCCATCCCCGATTGTCATGAGTGAGAACGTTTGGAACGCTTCTCCAACTGGTAATCCCATTTGAACGACACCGATGATAATCCCGAAGATCAAGTTGATCGTAACGATGATAATACCAGCGATGGCATCTCCTTTAACGAACTTCGATGCCCCGTCCATTGATCCATAGAAGTCCGCCTCGCTTTGAATTTTACGGCGACGCATCTGGGCTTCCTTATCGTCAATTAAACCAGAGTTCAAATCGGCATCGATGGCCATCTGTTTCCCCGGCATCGCATCGAGTGTGAAGCGAGCAGATACTTCCGATACACGCTCTGCTCCTTTCGTGATGACGACGAATTGAATGATGACAAGAATCAGAAAGACGACAAATCCGACAAGGACATTTCCACCGATGACGAAATCACCGAACGTCTCGATGACTTCCCCACCATAACCTTTAGATAGAATCGAACGGGTCGTCGATACGTTCAAACCAAGACGAAACAACGTCACAATCAATAAGAGAGAAGGGAATACGGAGAAGTCAAGTGCTTCCCGGGCATTCATCGCCACAAGTAGAATCATGATGGCGATCAAAATATTTACGATGATTAAAAAGTCTAATAAAAACCCCGGTAGCGGGATGATCAGCATGATGACAATCATCAACACACCAATCAAAATTGCAAAGTCTTTCGCTTTTACTGCCAACACATACTCCTCCTCAAGACGGTTGCTTCATTTGATAGACGAATGCCAGTACTTCCGCAATGGCTTGATAAAACGATTCGTCTACCACTTCACCGATGTCGATTTGCGCATAGAGCGCGCGCGCGAGTGGTTTATTTTCAACAATGGCCACGTCATGTTCTTTTGCGACATCTCGAATATGAAAGGCGACCCGGTCGACCCCTTTGGCGACCACGAGCGGCGCAAAATCTTTCGTGTCATCATATCGAATGACGACCGCGTAATGGGTCGGGTTCGTGATGACGACATCGGCATTCGGTATCTCTTGCATCATCCGTCGCATCGCCATTTCCCGTTGTTGCTGTTTGATTTTAGATTTGATGAGTGGGTCACCTTCCGTATTTTTGTACTCATCTTTTATATCTTGCTTAGACATTCGGATCGATTTCTCGAAATCAAATCGTTGGTAGAATAAATCGAGTAGTGCAAGTGCGAGCAAGGCGACACTTACCCAAAGACCGAGTTCAATCGTGATACTCGCGAGTGCGACAATCGATTCACGAACTTGTTCGACGGCCATCCGAGACAGTTCTTTCTGATTTTTCCAAAGGACAGCGACAGCGGTTGTCAGGATGATTAACAATTTGAATAAGGACTTTAAAAATTCGACGACCGCTTTCATACTGACGATGCGTTTGACCCCCTTGATCGGGTCGATCCGCTCAAGCTTTGGTTGAATGGCTTCTAAAGAAAATAACGTTCCGATTTGTAGGTAATTGATGAGAATCCCAAACACGACGGCAACGACAAAGAACGGAGCCAAAATCAAACCGACACGGAGCATTAAGTCGACGACCATATCCGACATGCCGCCCGTCACGTTAAACAATAAATACTCTGGGCTGAGTAAATCGCTGATTAAAGAAAGCAATTGCTGCCCAATCACGGGACCGAAAAAAGATAACATGAGAAACATCGCAAAAAGTGCGAACGCTCCAGTCAAATCGGCTGATTTGGCGACTTGCCCCTTCTTTCGGGAGTCTTCCCGTTTACGCGGCGTCGCTTTTTCTGTCTTTTCGCCTGCAAAAAACTGTAGATTGACCGATAAAGGATATAGAGGCTTCTTCATGAGGCGTCTCCTAATATGAGCATAAAGTCGTGCATCACTTCTTGTAATAGCGGGATGAACTGACTGATCCCTGTCAATGTCAGTCCCATCAATAAAACCATGACGGCAAAGCCGGCGATGAGTTTAAATGAAAATCCGATGGCAAAGATATTGAACTGTGGCGCTGACTTCGCTAAAAATCCGAGAGCTAAGTCAACAAGGAGCAAGGAAGCCATCATCGGCAACGCCAATTGCAACGCGACCATCATGGTCATGGTGACGACTTTCACGGCCATCATCAAAGAGGCTTCGGTAAAGTTGATCATCGGTTGACCAGGCGGATAGATTTGAAAGCTATAATAAATGCCATCAATCAGCAGAAGATGCAGGTTGCTCGTTAACAAAATGAACAGCGTAAAAATATAATAAAATCGTCCAATCAATGGCGATTGACCGCCAAACATCGGATCATATGCCGAAGCCATCGCTAATCCGAGCTGTAAATCAATGACCCCACCGGCAATTTGTGGTGCAAAAAATAGGATGTTGATTAACAGTCCAAGTAAAAGTCCGATCATGACTTCATAGACGACTTGCAGGACGAACGCATTCGTCATCTGGATTGGCTCGGTCAGTGTGAACATCGCGTAATACGCTAAAAACGCACTGAATCCGACGCGGTGCATGACCGGTAATTGTCTCGTCGAGAACAACGGGACACTGACAAAAAAGCCAGACAGTCGTGCGAACGTTAACCCATACATACTGATGAAGTCGACCGCATTCATTTCGATGCAACCTCAACCATCAACTCAAAGATCAAACGCGTGAATCCTTCAATCTGTTGAAGCATCCACGGTCCAAAGATGACGAGACCGATGAAGACCGAAATAATTTTCGGAACGAACGATAGCGTTTGTTCTTGAATTTGAGTCGTGGCCTGTAAAATCGAGATCACGAGACCGACGATCAGTGAGATGAGCAGAAGTGGCATTGATATTTTTAATAAGGTCCACACACTCTCTGTCGCCAAATAGATGACCATTTCTTGTGTCATGTCCGTTCCCCCTACATACTTCTAAGCAATGATTCCACAATCAAGTGCCAGCCATCGACCAATACAAACAACAATAATTTAAACGGCAGTGCAATCATGACCGGTGGAAGCATCATCATCCCCATCGACATGAGGACACTTGCGACTACCATATCAATGATCAAAAACGGTAAGAAAATCATGAAGCCGATTTGGAAAGCGGTCTTCAACTCACTGATCGCGTAAGCAGGCACCAAAGCGAGGAGCGGCACATCATCAAGTGTCTCCGGCTGCTCGTAGTTCCCATACTTTAAGAACAGTTGTAAATCTTCTTGTCTTGTATATTTCGACATAAACTCCTTCATCGTCCCACTTGCCTCATCGAACGCCTCATCTTGTGAGATCTTGTCATCGAGGTACGGTTTCAATGCGTTCTCGTTCAAATCCGAGAGAACCGGAGACATGACGAACAGTGTGATGAATAGTGCCAATCCGACAATCAATTGGTTCGGTGGCGTTTGCTGTGTACCGAGTGCCGGTCGAATGAATGACAAGACGACCACGACCCGGGTAAAGCAAGTCATCAAGATTAAAAAGGATGGTGCGAGCGTCAGCAATGTCAACAAAATCAAAAGCTTGATGGATGTCGACGTACTGTCCGGTGTTTCTAAATTGATCAATTGCTCAAACGTCGTCATGATTTCTTCCTCACTTCTTCTAGCTGAGCGAGTTGTTTCTTAAAGGTGTCTAAAAATGCATTCGAATTTGACGTTCGGAGTGACAAGGATTCCGTTTGCTCTTCCTCCATCGTGTCCGCATCGAGTCGATCGATCAGTTGAATCGAATCGCCGACACCGAGTACATACACTTGGTCACCGAGCTTCACGAGCTGGACGGAACGGTCTTTTCCGAGCGGGACGCCTCCGAGATGTTTCATATGTTGAGTCGCTTTCACGCCTTGTGTTTTAGAACTGAGCCAACGCATCAAGACGATAAATCCGCCGACCACGACCACGAGACTCAACACGACTTTCACGCCATTGCCAATGGTTGACGCTGTCGTTGGAACGTTACTTTCCTGTTCATCTGTCTGTTGTTGCTCGAATTGTTGGTCTACGGTGGCGGCCTCAACCGTGGCCGGAGCAGAGAGCCCGACCACGAGGAGAATAATCAACCACCATTTCTTCATTGTGCGACCGTTTTAGAAACTGCTTCGATGACACGTTCTGCATTGAAAGGCTTGACGATGAAGTCTTTTGCTCCAGCTTGAATGGCATCGATGACCATCGCTTGTTGTCCCATCGCTGAACACATGATGATTTTCGCATTCGAGTCGAAGCTACGAATTTCTTTCAATGCTGCGAGTCCATCCATCTCAGGCATCGTGATATCAAGTGTGACGAGATCCGGTGTGAGTTCACGGTATTTCGCGACAGCGTCCGCGCCGTTTTCTGCCTCACCTACTACGTCATATCCATTCTTTGTCAAAATGTCCTTGATCATCATACGCATGAACGCTGCGTCATCCACTACTAATACTTTTGCACTCATTCTAAATTCCTCCTTAAACGATTCCGATCCGCTCATGCGGTTGAATAATTTCTGTTACACGTACCCCAAAGTTTTCTTCAATGACAACGACTTCTCCTCTAGCGATTCGCTGTTGGTTGACATAAATGTCTACCGGCTCACCCGCTAGTTTGTCGAGTTCGATGATGGAGCCCTGTGATAACTCAAGTACTTCCCGAACGGATTTCTTCGTTCTTCCTAACTCTACTGTCACGTTTAACGGGACATCGTATAACAACCCAAGATTCGCCGGGGCCGCTTCTTGCGATGCCGGTGATTGGAGCGGCATGAATTCCGCTTGGCTAACTGCCACTTCCGGCATCGATTTTTGTTTACTTGGTTGCGGGGTGACTGGTTGCGCCTGTTGTTGGGCTTGCGGTTGTGGTTTTGGCGCTTCCGCTTGCGGCTGCGCTTTCACCGGTTCCGGTGCTGCCTGGGCTTCCCCTGTAGCTTTCATCAACTCATCGACCAATTGCTTTCCAAATTGAATCGGTGCGATCTGAACGATTGTTGAATCAATCAACGTACCTACTTTGAGATTGAACTCGATGAGTACCATCGTCTCCCAAAGTTCAAGGCGATCGATGATGGTTTGGTTCTTCGTCGCATCGAACACTTCGACAAGCGGTGGCGAGATGTCAATCTTCTTCGAAAATACCGTCGATAAAGACGTTGCGGCCGCCCCCATCATTTGGTTCATTGCTTCTTGAACTGCCGACAACCGAATCTCATCAAGGCTCTCCGGATCAACATTTTCTCCGGTCCCGCCTAACATGAGGTCAGAGATGATGGCCGCATCTTCGCGAGTCAAGACGAGGACGTTCTCCCCTTGGATTCCTTCTGTGTAGCCTACTCGAAGCGCCACATGAGGAGTGGGATAGCGTTCGCGTAACGCTTCAATTCTCACTTCACTGACAACCGGTGTAGTGATTTCAACTTTTTGTTGTAGTAATGTTGACAAGGCCGTTGCCGAGTTCCCGAATGAAATATTCCCAATTTCTCCGAGTGCATCGCTCTCCATCGAATCTAAATGTTCTTCTTTCGCATCGACTTCTGGCGTCGGCGTATTGTCGCTTGTCCCGCGTAATAACGCATCAATTTCATCTTGTGACAGCATCTCACTCATTGCTCTTCCTCCTTCACACGGTGAAGCACTTGAACCGCCATTCGCTTCCCGCTCACACCGACTTGCCCTTTAAATACTTTATTTTCCCCCACCATGACGGACAGGGGTTCTTTTGCTAATTGATTGAGTGCCAAACAATCTCCGACTTCTAGATGCAACAAATCTCCAAATGTGATCGTCGTCTCACCGAGTAAGGATACGACCTCGACCGTCGAGTTCATCAATTGGGCTTTAAGCGGTTCCTTACTCGATTGACTCGCATTTCGTCGATTCGCTTCTTGCATCCAGTAATGACTCGATAGCTTGGACAATACCGGTTCGATTGTGACAAATGGCAGACAGATGTTGATCGTTCCGCTCACTTCACCGATTGTCACACCGATTGAAATCAAGACGACCGTTTCGTTTGGTGAGACGAGTTGCAGGAACTGCGGATTCACTTCCACGGCTGACATTTCTGCTTTAATCTCAGCAATCGATTCCCAAGCATCCCCATATGTCGAAAACGCCCGTTTGTACAATTGCGTCAAGATCCGCATCTCGATTTCGGTGAACGATTCGATTTTGTCCATCTCGACACCGGGACCACCGAGTAATCGGTCTAACATCGCGTACGAGATGTTCGGATTGACCTCGATGATGAATCGCCCGTTTAACGGTGGCGCCTCAATCAAGTTGATCATCGTCATGCTCGGAATAGAATGAATGAATTCATCGTACGGTAATTGTTCGACCGAGTTGACCGAAAACTGAACGTACGTGCGAAGTTGGGCCGAGAAAAATGTCGTGAGCATTCGTGTGAAATGCTCATGAATCCGAGTTAAGCTACGAATTTGGTCTTTTGAAAATCGAACGGCTCGCTTGAAGTCGTATTGTCGTACTTTCTTCTCTTCCTCTTGCGCGAGAAAGGAGTCCGCTTCGACATCCCCACTGCTTAAAGCAGATAGTAAGGCATCAATTTCTTGTTGAGACAGTACTTCTCCCATGATGCCACCTCACTGAATAATTTTCTTCGTCATATAGACGCGTTGGACTTCACCTTCTTCAAGCAGTCCGTTAAGTTGTTCTCGTAATGTTTGTTCGAACTTTTGCATATCCTCTTTTGTTGCCAATTGGGCTTTCGTCATCCCGGATAAGTCACCTAAAATGACGTTGTGCACTTGGAATTTGCGAAGTTCTAAATTCTCTTTCGTTTCAGCCGAATCTGTGACGATCGTAAATTGAACGTTGATGAAACGCTCGTCTTGAATGTTCGTCGTCATATCATCGGTCATGAAACTCCGTTCTGCCAACTCTTCAGCTGTGACCGGTTTCGTTTTAGCAGTGACGTTATCACCGAAGACATATTTGTACGTCATGAATCCGGCACCGCCCATGACGAGCAGGACGACAAGCAGGATGATTACGACCTTTAGGCCGCCACCTTTTTTATTTTCTTCTTCACTCATCTTCTTCACCTCTTGTGAACATCGTTCCGACTAAACCGATTGAGCGGTAAAAGGCTTCAGTTCGTTCAATGATTTGATCTTTCGTTTCTTTTACGAGATACGTTTTGCCATTAAACAATTGGATGATCGTGTCGGGCTCTGCCTTCACCGTTTCGATGAGCAAAGCGTTCAGCACGAACTCCTCACCGCGAAATGCCGTGACGCGAATCATCAGCGTTTCAAGTTGACGAGTTCTTGAAGGATCTCGTCCGATGTTGTGATAATTCGTGTGTTCGCCTGGAATCCACGCTGTGCCACGATCATTTCTGTGAACTCTTCTGATAGGTCAACGTTTGACATTTCAAGTGCACCTGAGACAAGTTCACCGCGACCGCCCGCACCAGGTACGCCAAACTGTGGAGCACCGGAGTTTTGTGATTGTACGAAGTTGTTGGCTCCGACTTTTGATAACCCGGCATTGTTCGAGAAGTTCGACGTGACGATATAACCAGCGATACGAAGTTCACCATTAGCAGCTACGAAACTAACTTGTCCGTCTTTACCAATTGAAAGCGATTTTGCATCTGTTGGGATTTTAATTCGACCGTATTTAACGGTTTGTGTACCTGCATCAGCTGCTAAATAAGGTGCGTCTAAGTTCGCCCCCATATTTACTGCAGTAGGTGTGGCTGCAACTCCGGCAACACCAGAAGGAGGCAACGTGTTCGTCTGAGAACCAATGAGGTATGTCCCGTCGCCCGTCACCAAATTACCTTGGTTGTCCGTGTAGAAGTTCCCAGCGCGCGTGTATTGGATTTGACCATTGACCATCGTCGCATAGAATCCTTCACCTGAAATCCCAACGTCAAGGGCGCGTCCTGTGTTTTGCATGGCACCCTGGTTATAGACGTTATCGACCGTCGCCATCGTCCCCCCGAGACCGACTTCCTTCGGGTTCACACCACCTGTTGTCGCATTTCCGGCCGACGCACTCCCGACTTGTTGACTGACGAGGTCTTTGAACGTGACGCGACCTTTTTTATAACCGAACGTGTTGACGTTGGCGATGTTGTTCCCGACGACGTCTAGCTTCGATTGGAAGTTCTTCAATCCACTGATTCCTGAGTACATTGCTCTTAACATAATGTATTCCTCCTATGCTTATTTGATGGATGTGATATCGTACACGCTGACAGATGTGCCGTCTTCAAGATCAGCCATATATCCGGTTAAGTCGTTACGAGAAATGGAAACGACCCGACCCGACCCTTTCGTCGTCTCTTCACTCGTTTCCGATGTGAAGTCGATCGTTTTCCCAATCATGCTACTGTATTCAGAAATCGACGACATGTGACGGTCGACGAGAACCGAGTCGAGTTGTTTTGAGATGGCTTGCATTTGTTCGAGCGACGAGAACTGTGCCATCTGTGCGATGAATTCTTTATCTTCCATAGGTGACATCGGATCCTGGTTCGCGATTTGAGCGAGAAGCAACTTCATAAACATGTCTTTATCGTATTGATTTGTCGCTTTTGGGAGCGACTGATCTGGCAATGTATAATCATTCGTCTTCGGTTGAATGCTCGTCATCTTCAGACCCTCCTTTAGGCTGTTCTTGTGGTTGTTCTTGTTCCGATTGCTCGGAACCGTCTGACAAGGCTGCTTTAGAATCGAGTGCCTGTTGTGTCAAGTTGACCTCGACCCGAACGTTTTGCGAATGGGGTGTCAACGTTTGTTGCAACTGTTGAACTTGCGATTGAATCAGTTGTTTCGCCTCTTGATTGCTGGCAAACATCTTGACGACAAGTTCTCCATTCTTCCGCTCTAGCTTAACGACGAGTTCCCCTAACTGCTCCGGATATAATCGTACGGTGAATACTTTTGAACCGTCCGCCCCACTTTTGAACGGTGCCTTTTGAAGAGCCGCTTCAATCCGAGCTTGTAAATTTTCAGGAAGGGATCCTTTTGAGGCATACATGACCGTGTCCACGTCAATCTGTGGTCTTGACCAGTTCATCCCTTTCGGCATCCAGTCTACGTTATTTGGCTGTAGCGCAGGTTTTGCGATTTTTAAGGTTTCAACATTTGGCAAGACGGGAACTTCTTTCAATGTACCTTCGATTGGTCCTTTATACTGTGTGATGATCCGTTGCATCGTTTGAACCTGTTTGGCAAGTTCTTGGTTTGGAACTTGTTGAGTCAGTGCAATGTTGGTCGTCTGAGTATTTCCCTCTGTTTGCTTCGTAGTATGGACTTTCGGCGTAGTCGTCGTCTGTACAATCGCCGGTAAAACCGAAGACGGGATTTCAGTCTCAGGCGAAGGATTAGACAATTGACCGAGTAAACTTACATATGCATCCATAAACGTCCGATACGCATCTTGTGGCAGTGATTTTAGCCACTTCAATGTATCAGGCTTTTGAAACCATGTTTCGAGTTCCTGTGCCACTTTTTCCAAATCGACTGATCCTTCAGGAAGCACACCTTCTTCAAGTTGAGGAAGTTCTGCCTGCTCCCCTGAGCCTTGCATTGGGGCAAGCATCGCAGAAAGGAGGCTTAAAAATCCACCTGCTCCCTGTGATTCTCCCTCCACTGTTCCAGTACGAGCCATCGATCCTTGAATGGCTTGCGTCAATAAAGCGATATTCAATGTTGGCCCTCCCTTCTTGTGTTCATTGGAGAAGCTGCGTCACAACCGCAGCCTGTTGTGCATTCATTCGTCCTAAGATGTCTGCCTGTTGCTTAGGTGATAGTTCCTTCAACAGTTCAGCAACTTGAGGGCTTTCGAGTTCACCCATAATGGCTGCCGCCTGTTTGGCTGACATTTCTTCATAGACGCTAGCGACGTCAGATGATGATTCCTCTTCTTTTGACGCTGCCTCTAGTTCCGAGACGAGTCGATCTCGTTCACGAATCAAATCGGTGATTTCTTCTTGTCTAGCCTTTACTTCGTTCGTCAATTCCACATTTTCGTTGCGAAGTTTTTCAATCTCACTGTTCGCCGCTTTTAATCGGTTCGCTGCGTCCGAATCGATTCCCGTCACATTCACCTGCGTCTCCGTTTTTTTTGATTCTTCCGTTTTCTCGTCCTCGTTCACTTCTAATAAGGGAACGGATAAGAGCGGACGGTCCATCGCATAGTTCATGACGACGATCCCACCGACTAGGATGAAGATTGCTGGAATGAGGACTAACGCCACGATCATTTGCTTGCCTCGTTTATTGTTCTCTTTTGCCATGCTACTTCCCTTTCCCATGATGAATCACAGCAAGTTCATCCATCATTTGTTGCTCTGTAAGTTTAGCTACCGTCATCTCTTGCATGCTGACCTTTTCATGTAGCGTCACGTATTTCTTTTCTTCCACCACTTTACCGAGCAATCGTTCTTGCGACGCATGATAGCGATTGCGGGCCTGTTGTACGACGAGCTGTTGCGTTTCGATTTGACGTTTCACTTGCTCTCGCGTCTTTTCTCGATACTGCGACATGAGAAGGTCGATGTTTCCAGATTGTTCGTCTTGGTGTTTGATGAGCGACTCATACATGAGAAGAAGGTCATATAGCTTCTCCATCTCTGTCTCAAGTCTTGCCTTAAATCCTCTGACTTCTATGGCGGCATCTTCTTTTTCATGTTCCGCAATCGGCATGATTCGTTCTAATATGAGTCTGTTCATGATTCACCTCGTGCGATATGTGACAAGTGGGTCATCGTCTGTTCGAAAGCAGCATCTTCTTCAATCGATTGTTTTAAAAACGTCAACAAGTATGGATATTTATCCACGGCAGTATCAATCGCAGGATTGGTGCCTTTTTTATACGCTCCGATATTGATTAAATCTTCCGCATCGATATAGGTCGCAAGCCAGCTGCGGAACGTTTGGGCCGCCTCCTTATGTGCCGGAGAAGCGATTTGGTTCATGACCCGGCTGATTGATTTCAGTACATGGATTGCCGGGAATTGCCCACGGTTTGCGAGCGCCCGGTCCATGACAAAGTGTCCGTCTAAAATCCCACGCACCGCATCGGCAATCGGTTCATTCATATCATCTCCGTCGACGAGGACCGTATAGAACGCAGTGATCGACCCTGATGCCGCTGTCCCGCTTCGCTCTAGTAGTTGAGGCAACATGGCGAATACGGACGGGGTGTACCCTTTCGATGTCGGAGGTTCGCCCGTCGCGAGACCAATTTCACGCTGCGCCATCGCAAATCGTGTCACCGAGTCCATCATCAAGACCACTTCTTTCCCTTGGTCCCGGAAGTACTCGGCAATCGCGGTCGCCGTGTAAGCTCCCTTCAACCGAACAAGCGGGGGTTGGTCGCTTGTCGCTACAATCACGACGGAACGAGCCATGCCTTCTGGTCCGAGCTCCTTTTCGATGAACTCTTTTACTTCCCGGCCCCGTTCTCCAATCAAGGCGATGACGTTAATGTCGGCTGAAGAACGTTTGGCAATCATTCCGAGCAAGGTCGACTTCCCGACACCGGAGCCGGCGAACAAACCGACCCGTTGCCCTTTACCTACAGTCAACAGCCCATCGATCATCCGGACACCGGTCGACAGTGCATCCAAAATCCTCGGTCGATTCAACGGGTTAGGGGGTTTGCGTTGAACATCATAACGCTTACCGGTCACAAGTCGTTCACCTGACAGGGGACGCCCTAAACCATCGAGCACTTGACCAATCAACTCTTCCCCTACAGGAACTTGAAGCATTTTCCCCGTTCCTTTGACTAGACAGCCAGGCGCGATTTGTGTGGTTTCACCGTATGGCATGAGAAGGACGCGCTCTTCATTGAATCCGACGACCTCAGCTTCGACTGTTTCATTCGAAGGAAGGACAATCAAACAGCGCTCTCCGACAAACGCACTCGGTCCGTTCGACTCAATCATCAAGCCGATGACTCGACAAACTCGACCGATTTTTCGTGTGAACTCGCCGTCTGTAGACTGTTTAATCGAGCCGAGAACCTGCTCAATAAGCGCCATCCGCTAGAACCTCCTCGATTTTGGCTTGGATCCGTTCGAAACTATATGTCAAATCGACTTCATTGCCACGATGTGGCGACTCGATTCGAACTGCTGTCTCATCCAATGATCCGTCCCCTCGATATTTCAGAGGAGGTGTCTCTACTGTCCGCCACATCGCTTCGAATCGCTGAATCGAGGCAAGACGTGTCGGATGAACAAAGATTGTAAGTGCTTCGGCGTCGATCATGTGTGACATCTGATCACGAATCATCGTCGCAAACAGTTCTTCATCTTTTCGGACAAGGTCTGTCGTCACGTGTGCACTGACTGTAACGGCCAATTCAATGAGTTGTTCTTCCGCTCGCCTCCACTTTTCTTCAAATAAGAGTTCGAGTTCGGTCGAAATGGAATTCAAACGCGTCGTGATCTCTTCAAATTCAGCCAATCCATCCTGCCTACCTTGAAGGAGACCTTCTTGGTATCCTTCTGAACGCGCTTCTTCAAACACTTGTTGCTTCAACCGCTCCAACTGTTCGACTTCCGTCTGCTGAAACTGTTGGAACGCTTCTTCGTCCTGCTTCAACTTCTCATAGCGTGATTGGATGACATCCCCATGATCGATTCCGTCATTCGGTTCTATAACGGGTGTCTCTAATCGCTTCGATTCAATTCGTTGCGGGGTATTCGATGTTGCACGTTGGCGTTTAATTACATTAGACAACGATGTCATCTCCTCCACCTCGACTGATTACAATCTCACCGACGTCCTCTAGACGACGAATGATTCCGACGATTCGACTCTGTGCCTCTTCGACGTCACGCAACCGCACCGGCCCCATGAATTCCATATCTTCTTTGAACGTTTCAACCATACGTTGAGACATGTTCTTGAAGATGATTTGTTTGACTTCTTCTGAAGAGACCTTGAGTGCAAGCAACAAGTCGTCGTTCGCCACTTCGCGAATGATTCGTTGAATCGCACGAGAGTCGAGCGTGACGATATCTTCGAAGACGAACATTCGCTTCTTGATTTCTTCTGCGAGTTCTGGATCTTCGATTTCGAGCGCATCGAGGATGGTGCGTTCCGTCGTCCGGTCGACACCGTTCAAGACTTCGACGACCGCCTCGATTCCACCCGACTGGGCATAATCTTGCATATCTGTCTGTGACAAGTTCTTTTCTAGAATCTGCTCCACCTCATGGATGACGTCTGGATTGAGTCGATCCATCGTCGCAATCCGTTTCGCGACTTCCGATTGAATCTCAGGTGGAAGTTCCGACAGGATCTGCCCTGACTTGACCGGTTCTAAATGCGCTAAGATTAACGCAATCGTCTGAGGATGCTCGTTTTGAATAAAGTTCAATAACTGTTTCGGGTCTGCTTTTCGTGCAAACTCGAACGGTCTGACCTGTAAGGTGGAAGTCAGACGATGAATCAATGCCATCGCCTTGTCTTCACCAACTGCTTTTTCAAGGACAGTTTTCGCAAACCCGATTCCACCCTGAGTGATATAACTTTGTGCCATGGCGAGTTCATGGAACTCACCGAGAATACTATCCTTTTCTTCCGGGGACACTTTTTTTAACGCTGAAATTTGAAGCGTCAGTTGTTCCATCTCTTCTTCTGAAAGATGTTTGTAGACGTTCGCTGCCACTTCAGGTCCCAGGGAAATCATGAGCATCGCTGCTTTTTCGCGATTCGATTGTTTTGCATAGTTCACGTTACTCACTCCTCAGACATCCAAGTACGAAGCAGTTTAGCAAACTCTTCTGGATTACTTTCAGCTAATTTTTCTAACTGTTTCTTCTTCACTGCACCTTCGCCTCGCTCTTCGAGGTCTAGGTCAGGTACTTCATCTTCATATGGAACTTCCCATTCGTTCGTCTCTTCCACAACCTCTTGCTTCCGTCTACGCATCGCGAAGAAGATCAAGGCAAGAATTACGACTGCACCCGCCGCTGCCGCATACATCCACCAAGGTGTCGGTTGCTCTGTTGCTGCAACCTCTTCCACTTCAGCGAACGGTCTCGACACGACGACAACTTTCTGTTCGAGTTCAGCATCCGTGATGGCTTCATCCGTCTTCGCTAACGACGTCCGAATAATGGAATACATCATCGTCTCGAGGTCGCCTTCTAACTGCGGATCGATACTTGTTGCGCCATCTGGTGGTTCAACGATGAGTTGGACTCCGAGGTCACGAATCGTATATGGTGCGTTTTGAATCTGCTTCGTGATGCGGTTGACCTCGTAATTGATGATTTCATGATTCTTTTCACTTTCTTCTGTGCCATCGCCAGTCGCTGCCGGGAAGTTGATTGTGTCGTTCTCACCAGTTCCCGTCGCTTCTGTCGCCGTACCTGTTCCGCCAGTGTATGCTTCAGCAATCCGCTCGGCAGACGTGACGATGCCTTCCATGTTTTCTTCATCGACCGGTGTGACAAGATTCTGTTCTTCAGCCGTTTGTGTCGTGTCGATGTCTGCTGTGACGGAAACGAGTACGCTCCGTTCGCCGAGTAGAACCGAGAGCATCTGTTGGATTTGTTGACGTACGTCTTTTTCGACTTGTCGCTTCAACGCCAATGGATCTGACGAGGAACCTCCAGCAACAACAGTCTGGTCGAGATCATAATACGTGAAGTATTGGTCCATAATTGAAATGTTTTCCGGTTTCAAGTTCGGGACACTCTTACTAATCAAATGATAGAGACCTTTTACTGTGTTTGGTTCTAAATTCGTCCCCGCTCCGATGTTCAAGACGATGGACGCGGTAGGCTCACCTTGATCTTCTGCCAAGAAGACAGACTTCTCAGGAAGTGAGATGATGACTTTCGCTTGATTGATTCCTTCAATCTGTGTGATGAGTCGCTCTAGCTCCGTCTGCATCGCACTACGTTCGATGACAGCCATCTCACGGTCTGTCGTTCCGAACCCTGCGTTTTCGCTGAAGAAACTATAATCAATCGAGCCGGACTTTGGAATCCCGGCAGCAGCCAAACTCACTTTCAACTGATCGACCATTTCAGTCGGCACATACACGCTCACACCGTTCGAAGTCGCCTTGATTTCCGACTGTACCCCGTCTGCTGTCAACTTCTCTGTCACTTCGCCCGCTTCTTGAGCAGACAAGTTTGTATAGAGAGGTGCCATGTTTGGCCTTGAAAGGAAGAATGTGAGTACGAGGGCCGCGATTAGTATGACCGCGATCGAGATGCCCCATACGAGTTTACGTTTCGCTGGCATCGCCTTTAATGCACCGGTCATGGATTTGAATCGTTCTTTTAATTGTTCATTCATCGCAACTTGTCATCCTCTACAATTAAACTTGCATTCGCATCATTTCTTGATAGGCCTCAACAGCCTTGTTCCTCACCTCGATGGCAAGTTGCATCGCAATCGACGACTCTTCACTTTGAATCATCACCTGATGAAGGTCAGCTTTCCCGACCGCCAAATCTTTACGGGCTTGACTAGTCGCTTGTTGTGTCTCATTCAATGCGTTCATCGCTTCATTCAAGTATGACCCAAATTGAGATGGGTTCGTTTTATTCAGTGATGGCGTGAGTTCTGGGCTCATCAATTGAATTGGATTAATTTGCATCCGTTAACACTCCTTATCCTTTACCAATCTCCATCGCTTTTACGAGCATCGCCTTCGAGGCGTTCATCGCTGCAATGTTTGCTTCGTACGAACGAGTCGCACCCATCAAATCGACCATTTCTTTCAAGAGATCGACGTTCGGCATTTGTACGTACCCTCGCTCATCCGCATCGGGATGATTCGGGTTATAAGCCAATTTATACGGTGCATCGTCTTCGATGATTTGAGATACCTGCACCCCTCCATTAACGGCATCCATTTGCTTCCGGAATGGCGCTTCTTGCAACACGGTCATCTTTCGTGTGTATGGTTGCCACTCTCCGTCCACGAGTCTCCCGCGAGTCGTCTGAGCGTTGGCGATGTTCGCCGACACGGTATCCATTCGTAGCCGTTGTGACGTCAACGCTGAAGCTGAAATATGAAAACTATCAAACATTCCCATTGATTAACGACCTCCCCGAATAACAGATTTTAATCCCCCGAGCCTACGATTCAATTGCTCCATCATCGCCTCATACTGGAGTTGGTTTCGTGCCAGCTCACTCATTTCATAATCCAAGTCGACGTTGTTGCCATCACTCCTCATGGCGCCACCAGCTCGATCGATGACTTTCGACTGGGTCGAGTCACTCGGACGACCACCTTGCAGCTTGAGTCGCATCTCACTCTGAAGCGTCTGCTCAAACACAGCCTGTTTGGCTTTGAAATTCGGCGTATCAATGTTTGAAAGGTTATGACTGATGACCTTTTGGTTAAGGACTGAATGGTTGATGGCTTGCTTTAGTAATTGATAGTCACTACCAATCCAATTCACGGCGTTCACTCACTTTCATATAATGACTACTAAATATACCTCATTTGGAAAATCTACTATTTCATTGAAACAAATCTGTAACAGTTCTGAAAGATATTTTTTAAAACATAGGTAAATGGCTTAATATCTTTTTGTCGAAATCACGTCAAAAGGTGAAAATAATTACTTTTGTACTAAAAAAAACCGCCTCCTTATCAAGGAAAGCGGTTTTTTAGGAATAAAGTCCCTTTTAAAAGTGTTTTCAATGGAAATTACACATCGAAAGTTGTATTTCAGTTTGATTTCAGTTTTTGCAATTCAAACAAGAAGTTGTCATTTAATATCTTGATATACGTTCCTTTCATTCCTAAAGAACGTGATTCAATGACCCCTGCACTTTCTAATTTCCGAAGTGCGTTGACGATGACCGAACGCGTGATTCCCACTCTGTCGGCAATTTTGGAAGCAACTAGCAATCCTTCGTTTCCACCAAGCTCTTCGAAGATATGTTCGATTGCCTCAAGCTCTGAATACGATAACGAGTTAATCGCCATCTGGACGACTGCTTTCTTACGTGCCGACGTTTCTGCTTCCGCAGCCTTCTCACGAAGGATCTCCATTCCAACTACAGTTGCAGAGTACTCCGCGAGAACGAGGTCATCTTCTGTGAATTCATTCGCCAATCGACCGAGTACGAGCGTACCTAAACGTTCTCCTCCACCGATGATTGGAACAATCGTCGTCATGGAGTTGAGGAATAGATCGTGGTTCTCGACTGGGAATGCTGTATATTCACTATCGATATCGATGTTCGCTGTCGTTTCTTTCACATTGAACAAGTTCGAAGCATATGGCTCCGGGAACTGTCGATCGACTAAGAATGCTTTCATCCGGTCATTCTCAATCTGTTGTTTGATTGCAAAACCGAGAAGTCGTCCCCGACGACTCACGATAAACGTGTTGGACTCAAGGACTTCACGCATTTTGTCCGCCATTTCTTTAAAGTCAACGTGCGCACTTGCCTCTTGTTGAAGCATTGTGTTTAATTGGCGTGTTTTTTCTAGTAAGTTCATATTCTCTATTTCCTCCCTGTATGTGCATACAGAATCTTATAATATATATTGGCTCAAATCACGATCGTCGGCGATGGAACCGACTTTTGCTTGTACGTAAGCTGGTGTGATTTCTACGGTTGTTTGTGGCATATCTGCCGCTTCAAATGATAAATCTTCTAAAACGCGCTCCATTATAGTATAGAGGCGACGTGCACCGATGTCATCGGTCTCCCGATTGACATGTGTCGCAATTTTCGCAATTTCTTCAATGGCCTCATGCGTGAAACGGACCGTGATTTCTTCAGATTCTAACAAGGCCGTATATTGTTTAATGAGTGCCTGTGACGGTTCCGTCAAAATCTTGACGAAGTCTTCTTCCGTCAAGCTGCTCAATTCAACACGAATTGGGAAGCGTCCTTGTAGCTCTGGAATCAGGTCAGACGGCTTAGCCATATGGAATGCACCGGCCGCGATGAAAAGAACATGATCCGTTTTAACCGGTCCATACTTCGTGACGACCGTAGATCCTTCTACAATCGGAAGAATGTCACGCTGCACCCCTTCACGGGATACTCCGGCGTGATCTTGTGATTTTGTGGCGATCTTATCGATTTCATCCACGAAGATGATACCCATCTGTTCACTGCGCCGCACGGCTTCATCGTGGACTTCGTTCAAGTCCAGCAAGTTCTCTGCTTCTTCAGCAATGAGAAGCGGTCTTGCTTCACGAACCGTCAACTTACGTTGTTTCCGTTTCTTTGGAACGATTTGACCGAGCATATCCTGAAGATTCGACAAACCTTCCATCCCTTGACCTTGAAACAAATCCATCGTCTGCTTTTCTTCTAATTCCACTTCAATCACGCGTTCTTCGAGTTCACCGAGTTCGAGCAAGCGTCGAAGTTGCGAACGGTCATTATTGGATGTGTCCGACGTGGTTTCTGGCTGTTGTGTCTGTCCGCCGAACAACGCTTCGAACGGATTCGATGCAGTAGGTGTCGCTTTTGCTTTTCCTTGTAGTGCATCTAAAAGGCGTTCCGTCGCCGCACGTTCCGCTGGCTCCTTCACATCTTCTTTTTTCTCTTCTTTGACAAGACGAACCGATGCCTCAACGAGATCACGTACCATCGATTCAACGTCACGACCGACGTAACCAACTTCCGTAAATTTCGTTGCTTCTACCTTCACAAACGGTGCACCGACAAGCTTAGCTAACCGTCGAGCAATTTCGGTCTTTCCGACCCCGGTCGGTCCGATCATCAAAATATTTTTTGGTGTAACCTCATCGCGAAGGTCTGCACTTAACTTTTGACGTCGATAGCGATTTCGTAGAGCAATCGAAACTGCTCGCTTGGCATCCTTTTGTCCGATTACAAAACGGTCTAACTCCGTTACGATTTGTCTAGGTGTCAACTCTCGGTTCATTCAGCAGCGCCTCCAATCGTTTCTACAATGACTTGATCATTTGTATACACGCAAAGCTCACCAGCGATTTCAAGAGCGGCACGCGCGATTTCTTCAGCAGACTTTTCAGCAGAATGGCGTACGAGTGCGCGACCTGCCGCTAAGGCATAGTTCCCACCGGATCCGATTGCAAGAATTCCATCGTCCGGCTCAATCACTTCTCCATTCCCAGAGACGAGCAAAAGATGATCGGCATCCATCACAATCAATAGTGCCTCGAGTTGACGCAACATCTTATCCCCACGCCATTCTTTCGCAAGTTCTACCGCTGCTCGCGGCAAGTTACCGTTATACATTTCAAGTTTCGATTCAAACTTTTCAAACAATGTGAAAGCATCGGCTACGCTACCTGCAAAACCGGCAACGACTTTCCCGCCATAAAGGCGTCTGACTTTCTTCGCCTTGTTTTTCATGATGACGGCATTCCCGAATGTGACTTGGCCATCTCCACTCATCGCACATTGGCCATTGTGTCGAACTGCAAAAATCGTTGTTGCATGAAACATATCGTAACCTCCTACTTTCTTGGATGTGTCGCTTGATAAATCGACCGAAGTCGTTCGGTCGATACATGGGTATACCGCCCGGTCGTCGACAAGGACTCATGCCCAAGCAACTCTTGGACGGCACGCAAGTCCGCTCCCCGTTCTAACAAATCCGTCGCAAAGCTGTGTCGCAACGAGTGCGGGGTAAGTGGTTTATGTACCCCACTGTCTTTTCTCAAACGTTTCATGACATAGCGGATTTGGTCTGTTGTCATCCGATTCCCTTTTTGACTCAAAAATAATGCGGTTTCTGTCGGGAGCCCGACACCTTTGCGTAATTCGATATAACGCTGCAAAGCATGTACGGCATATTGCCCGATCGGGACATATCGTTCTTTCTTCCCTTTTCCCATCACATGGACAAAGGATAAAACCTCATCGAACGAGGAAAGGTTCATCCCACACAGTTCAGCGACGCGGATTCCCGTCCCATAGAGCACTTCTACAATGGCGACGTCCCTCGCCTGTAAAAAAGGATCTTCCTGCCTCGAGGCAGCCTCCAACAGTTGCTCGACTTCCGTCGGGACGGCAAAGGTCGGCAAGGACTGTCTCTTTTTCGGTGAGGTCAGGTCGTGGAACAACGGTTCTCCACCTTGTTCTCTTGCCATAAACTTCCCGAATTGCTTGAAACAAGATACTTTTTGGGACACCGTGGACGCGGCCAATTGTTTCTCATAAAGGACATATAAATAACGCCGCGCCGTCTGAGCATCGTAGGGATCTTGATGCGTCGATTGGCAATATGCGGCGTACTGGTCGAGCGTTTGCTCGTAGGAGCGTTTCGTATGAGGAGACAGTCGACGTTCAATTTGGCAGTAGCGCAAAAAGGATTGTCGATCCTCTAAAAATCCCATTTTATCGCCTCCTCGATGACTCGTAAAAACGCATGTTCTCGTCAAATCGAAATTAGCATAGCATACAGAATGTAAGGTGACAATAGATAGCCGTTCAATAATCTGAAAATTTTCAAAGTATGAAACAAAATACACAATTGAAATTTTACTTCAAAACAAAAGAGCCAACAAATGGCTCTCCTGTTCAAAGATCTTTATACTGTTGAATCGTTTCTAACGCACGGTTCGCGTAACGCTCGTACCGTTCTTGTTTCTTCATCTTTTTCGGAGCGTCTTCTAGTGATGGCAC
The DNA here is from genome assembly GCF_018617135.1 of Exiguobacterium sp. s163. Lineage (GTDB taxonomy): Bacteria > Bacillota > Bacilli > Exiguobacteriales > Exiguobacteriaceae > Exiguobacterium > Exiguobacterium profundum. Next base: position 341,747 of record NZ_JACSJN010000002.1, on the reverse strand, counting down.
CAATCCGAAGTTTGCATTCATCGGTTGGAAGTGCTTCCCGTCGGCTGTCGTGATATAATGCGCCATCGAACCAAGCATCGTCTCACGCGGGAGAACGATGAGTTCTTCACCTGCGATCATCTTCGCCGCATTGATCCCAGCTAGAAGCCCGGACGCTGCCGACTCCACATATCCTTCTACCCCTGTCATCTGACCGGCGAAGAAGAGCGTGTCACGTGTACGCGCCTGATACGTCGGCTTGAGTAAGCTCGGTGAGTTGATGAACGTGTTACGGTGCATGACACCGTATCGGACGATGTCCGCATTCTCGAGTCCCGGGATGAGACGGATGATGCGCTTCTGTTCGCCCCACTTCAAATGTGTTTGGAAGCCTACCAAGTTATACAGTGTGCCCGCCGAGTTGTCTTGACGAAGCTGAACGACGGCATATGGACGTTTTCCTGTCTTCGGGTCTTCTAATCCGACCGGCTTCATCGGTCCGAACAAAAGCGTCTTCTTCCCACGCTCGGCCATGACTTCAAACGGCATGCATCCTTCAAAGTAAATCTCTTTTTCAAACTCTTTTAGCGGAACGACTTCTGCCTTGATCAACTCTTCGTAAAACACATCAAACTCTTCTTCTGTCATCGGACAGTTCAAGTAAGCGGCTTCACCTTTGTCGTAACGCGACTTCAAATAGACTTTATCCCGATCAATCGTATCACCATCTAGAATTGGTGCTGCCGCGTCATAGAAGTAGAGATAATCTTCTCCTGTGAACGCCTTGAGTGATGCAGAGAGGTCAGGGGAGGTCAACGGGCCAGTCGCCACGATGACGATCCCTTCAGGAATCTCTTTGAGCTCTTCGTTGTGCACTGTGACATTCTCGTGGTTCTTTAGCTTCTCGGTGATGAATCCGGCAAACTCATGACGATCGACGGCAAGGGCACCCCCAGCAGGTACACTTGCCGTGTCCGCCGCCTTTAAGATGAGCGAGTCAAGCGTACGCATTTCTTCTTTCAAGACACCTACGGCATTTTGAAGACCGTTCGCACGTAGCGAGTTCGAACAAACGAGCTCCGCAAATTGATCCGTGTGGTGCGCCGGTGTTTGACGAACCGGTCTCATTTCATACAAATCTACTTGAATACCGCGCTTAGCGAGTTGCCAAGCCGCTTCGGAGCCGGCCAATCCAGCTCCGATTACAGTTACACGTTGTTGCAACATTAATCCTCCTCTTGCTGATGTACCTCGGTGTGGGTACAGTTCGTACATTGATATTTCACGCCGTCTTTAATTTTTTTCTCGACCATCAAACTGTCGCATACTGGACACGGTTTCGCAACCGGTTTATCCCATGAGACGAATTCACATTCCGGATAGTTCGAGCAACCATAGAAGAGACGACCTTTTTTACTACGACGTTCTACGATTTGTCCATCCTTACAGTTCGGACACGGGACACCGATTTCGACTTGTACCGGTTTCGTGTTCGTACAGTTCGGGAAGTTCGAGCACGCCATGAACTTGCCGTAGCGTCCCATCTTGATGACCATTGGTGACCCACAGACTTCACAATCAATTCCGGCAGGTTCATCTTTCACTTCGATTTTCTCGATTTCTTCTTCAGCACGCTTCAATCGTTTCTCGAAAGAACGATAAATCGGAGCGACGACTTCCGTCCACTCGACTTCCTTATGCTCGATCGAATCAAGAAGGGTCTCCATGTCGGCTGTGAACTGGACCGTGATGAAGTCGTTGAAATACTCATCAATCATCTCGATGACGAGTTCTCCAAGTTCAGTCGGTAAAAACTTCTTCTCTTCGAGAACGACATAACCGCGTCGTTGAATCGTGTCGAGTGTCGGCGCATACGTCGACGGACGACCAATCCCGAGTTCTTCCATCGCTCGAACGAGTCGCGCCTCTGTATAACGAGGTGGCGGTTGTGTGAAGTGTTGTTTCGGTTCAATCGTTTCAAATGTCACGGTGTCATCCACTTCGAGAGGAGGCAATAATCCTTCCTTCTCTTGGTTCGTGTCCTCAATGTCATCGTCTTTCGACTCGATGTACACTTTCATGAAACCAGGAAATTTGACCGTCGACCCGTTCGCACGGAAAATCATCCCGTTCGATTCGACGTCGATTTTGACCGTATCGAGCACGGCTGGTGCCATTTGGCTCGCAATCAATCGTTCCCAAATCAATTTATACAGTCGCAACTGGTCACGTGACAGATAAGGCTTCAAGGAAGCTGGGTCGCGGAGTGCCGAAGTCGGACGAATCGCTTCGTGCGCGTCTTGGGTATTCGCTGATTTCTTTTCTTTTTGTTTCTGTAAGGCGACATACTCTTCACCGAATGTCGATTCGATATATTCCTTCGCCTCCGTCTTCGCCAAATCAGAGATACGTGTCGAGTCGGTACGCATATACGTAATCAGACCGACTGTACCTTCTTTTTTGCCGAGATCGATTCCTTCATATAATTGCTGCGCGAGCATCATGGTCTTCTTCGCACGGAAATTCAATTTACGGGCAGCATCCTGCTGTAATGAACTGGTCGTGAACGGTAGCGAAGCGTTCCGCTTCCGTTCTTTCTTCGTCACATCAATGACTTTAAACGTATCATCGATGGTATCTAGGACAGATTGCGCATCTTCTTCAGACTTCAATTCCATCTTCTTTCCATCTTTTCCGTAAAATGAAGTCTCGAACGTTTCCCCATCATGATTTAAATCAAGTTTAATCGTCCAGTACTCTTCCGGGTCGAACGCGTTAATTTCACGTTCACGGTCGATAATCATCTTCACGGCTACCGATTGAACTCGCCCTGCAGACAATCCTTTTTTGACTTTCTTCCATAATAATGGACTCATCCCGTATCCGACAAGACGATCTAAAATGCGTCGAGCTTGTTGTGCGTCGACGAGATCGTGATTGATCTTACGTGGATGTTTAAACGATTCTTTAATCGCATCTTTTGTAATTTCGTTAAAGACGACACGACATTCTGTCGTTTCATCGACACCGAGTGCGCGTGCTAAATGCCAAGCAATCGCTTCCCCTTCTCTATCGGGGTCGGCCGCGAGAAAGATTTTTGTCGCTTTTTTCGCTGCTGTCTTCAATTCTTTCAATACCGGTCCTTTACCACGGATGGTAATATACTTCGGTTCAAAGTCGTGTTCGACGTCTACACCGAGTTGACTTTTAGGCAAGTCAATCACGTGCCCCATCGAAGCTTTGACCATATAATTCGGACCTAAATAACGTTTAATTGTTTTTGCTTTCGCAGGTGATTCGACGATCACCAGATATTTTGCCATACATCTGCTCCCCTTTTAGAGGTCATTTAAATCCCTACCATAATATTCATGTTCTCACTGGTTTGTCAACGTACAATCTTGAGATCTCGAATAATTTGATCGGAATTCGTCAATGGAATCGCTCCTTCTTCAATCAACCGGTTCGGTCCCTCCGCGAGTGGATCAAGGGGTGAACCTGGCACCGCAAATACCGTTTTCCCTTGCTCTAGAGCATGTCCGACCGTATTCATCGTCCCACTCTTTCGTCTCGCCTGTATAACGACCAACGCATCGCCAAGACCACTGACCAAACGATTTCTTTCCAAAAATTGAAATTTTTGAATCGGCGTGTTTGGTACATATTCACTAAGTAAGACTCCCTCTTGTGGAATCTGTAAAAGCATGTCTCGGTTCGCCTCCGGATAGAGCCGGTTCAGTCCAGCTCCCAGTACCGCCACGGTCGGTCGACGAGCGAGAAGGGCTTGGGCGTGGACGAGCCCGTCGATTCCGAGGGCGCCACCTGAAACAGATACAGTTTCTTCTATTAAAGAGTGATAGTGATTCACGAGCGGTTGACTGATACGATTCAACTCACGACTTCCGACCATCGCAGTCGTTCTTTCTTGTAGTACCTCTAAATCTCCATGATAAAACAAGCAATATGGAGGGTTGGGGATGTCGAGTAACCGTTTCGGAAACAAGTCGTCTTCCCATGTGACGAAATGTTTATACGACTCCGATGCGTGCCAGGCTCGTTCAGCCCGTCTCCAGACATGTTCAGAAAATTGTGTGCGATGTGCTCCGAGTGTCCCGTTTAAATAATGATGCACAAACTCAACTGGCATTCGTGCTGCAGCAAACCGAGCTATTGTTTGATTCATCACAAACTCTCCTTTAAAAAAATGAGGGATGCAAGCATCCCTCAAGATTCTCATGTCGTCGGTTGACCCGTGACACATGCTTCGTATAATCCTTGCTGTTTCAAGACACGAATTAACGTTTCACCGATAACCGCTGGTGTTTCAGCGACTTCGATTCCATTCGCGTTCAATGTCTTGATCTTCTCAGCAGCCGTCCCTTTACCACCTGAGATGATTGCACCCGCATGTCCCATGCGCTTGCCTTCAGGAGCCGTCTGGCCGCCGATGAAACCGATGACTGGTTTCGTCATGTTGGCTTTTACCCATTCAGCTGCCTCTTCTTCAGCCGTTCCGCCGATTTCCCCGATCATGATGACCGCTTTCGTGTCCTCATCTTCGTTGAACGCTTTAAGCGTATCGATGAAGTTTGTTCCATTGACCGGGTCTCCGCCGATTCCAACAGCTGTCGATTGTCCGATACCTGCTGTCGTCAACTGATGAACCGCCTCATACGTGAGCGTCCCAGAACGTGATACGATTCCGACGTGCCCTTTCGTATGAATGTAGCCAGGCATGATGCCAAGTTTCGCTTCTCCAGGTGTGATGATACCAGGACAGTTCGGTCCGATTAAACGAGCCGGTTTGTCCTCGAGATAGCGTTTCACTTGAATCATGTCCACAACTGGGATTCCTTCTGTGATACAGATGATGAGCTCGATGCCGCTATCAGCCGCTTCCATGATCGAATCTGCTGCGAAAGCAGGTGGAACATAGATGATCGATGCATTGGCACCAGTCGCTTCGACCGCTTCAGACACGGTGTTGAAGACTGGAACGTTGTCGAGGACCGTCGTGCCACCTTTACCAGGTGTGACACCACCGACTAATTTCGTGTTATATGCGAGCATCTGTTCACCGTGGAACAGACCTTGCTTCCCTGTAATCCCTTGAATGATTACTTTCGTATCTTTATCCGCCCAAATACTCATGTCGTTTCCCCCTTATCGAACAAGTGCTGCGATTTTTTCTGCACCGTCAGCCATCGAGTTGGCCGTCGTGATCGCAAGTCCAGATTCATCGAGAATGCGCTTCCCGGCATCAACGTTCGTTCCTTCTAAGCGAACGACGAGTGGTAAGTCGAGTCCGATTTCTTTCGTCGCAGCGACAATCCCCTCTGCGATGATGTCACACTTCATGATTCCACCGAAAATGTTAACGAAGATCCCTTTGACCTGGTCATCAGACAAGATCAACTTGAATGCTTCTGTTACTTTTTCTTTCGTCGCACCGCCACCTACGTCGAGGAAGTTAGCGGGTTCAGCGCCGTAATGCTTGATGATATCCATCGTAGCCATCGCAAGACCGGCACCGTTGACGAGACAACCGATGTTTCCGTCGAGTGCGATGTAGCTGAGGTCGTGTTTCGACGCTTCCACTTCACGTGGGTCTTCTTCCGTCGTATCACGAAGCGCAAGGATGTCCGAGTGACGATAGAGCGCGTTGCTATCGAAATTCAACTTCGCATCGAGCGCGATGACGTTACCGTCTTTCGTCGTGACGAGCGGGTTGATTTCCGCGATTGTGCAATCTGTCTCGACGTACACTTTGTACAACTTCATGACCATGTCACTGAACTTGTTGACGAGTTTCGTCGGGACTTCCATTTTGAATGCGAGACGACGCGCCTGGAATGGACGTAAGCCCACGACCGGGTCGACGATCTCTTTATGAATCTTCTCTGGCGTATGTTCAGCGACTTCTTCGATGTCCATTCCACCTTCAGATGAACCCATGATGACAATTCGGCCGATCGAACGGTCAAGCACGAGTCCTAAGTAAAATTCTTGGTCAATCGCGGAACCTTCTTCGATATAGAGACGCTGGACAACTTTTCCTTCCGGACCTGTTTGGTGTGTCACGAGCGTTTTCCCGAGAATCTCTGAAGCATATTGCTTCACTTCTTCATCTGTCTTCGCAAGTTTAACGCCACCCGCTTTACCGCGGCCACCTGCGTGGATTTGAGCTTTTACTACCTTCACTTCACCTTCAAGCTTCGCAGCAGCTGCCACAGCTTCTTCAACAGTAAAGGCCGGATAACCCGTCGGAACGGCTACCCCAAACTCTCTTAACAATTCTTTCGCCTGATACTCATGGATATTCATATGTTTTCCCCCTTAGTCCCCTTTAATATCGGCACGTCTATTGTAACGAAAAACTGAAAGCGCTGTCTATCGTTCTTGCTTTAAGTTTTCATCTTTTTTTCACATATATCCCTAGACAAATCAAATTTTATCCTGTTCCATCTGATAAAGAAAGACAAAAAGTTCGGCAATGACCTGATAAACGTCCTCCGGGATTTGCTCTTCGATGTTCAACGCCGACAGTAACGAGAGGAGCGCTGGGTCTTCATGAACAGGAACTCCGTTCGCTAAAGCAATCTCAAGCATCCGCTCGGCGACGATTCCCGTTCCCTTCGCTACGACGTGCGGCGCATCCATCGACTGCTCATAGGAGAGCGCAATCGCTTTCTTCTGGTCTTTCATATTTGGAGGTCCACCTTTCCGAGTGGCGCGAACGTAGCCGGAACATGTTCACGCTTCGCTTCATACGAAAATGAAGACAGTTCGAACGACACCTTTTTTAGGCCTTCTTTCAAAAGTGGTTCGTATGTACGGACGTATGGAGCCAAATCGTGTTGTTCATTGAATACACGTACGGACACGTAACGCTTTTGAATCAACACATCAATCCCGGTCTCACCATATCGCGGCGTTTCAAGAAACAAGACGATCCGCGCATGATCCGAGTCCATCGTCTCTCGTTTCGGGGCCTCTAGACGAAGTTGAACGTTTTCAAACGGACCCAATTGCGGTATGTGAAATGCTTGGGCGACGAACGGCGGGCTTTGGCTCGCGTTGAACGCTTCCTGCGCACGCACGAACTGCTCGAACTTCGGCTCACCTTTCGCTTTGAACAGTTCCCCGACGAGCGCCTTTACATCCTGACCTGCGCCGCTTTCTAACGCGTTTTTCCCGGCCGCCTTCACGGATTCTGGCGTCAGCATCGGCTCCCGCATCAAGCGTCCGAGCTGTTCTCCTAACGCTTGCAGCGGCGACTTGGCAGCCATGAGCGATTCCGTCGCTTGCGTGACGACTTTCAAGACGAGCTTCGGTTCGACGTCCGTGACGACCAGCTTATACGTGACGTTCTCTTTCACGTTCGCATTGACGCCGACCCGGAAAATCCCTTGGGGCAGTTGCATGACCGCCTCGTTGCCAGGTAAGAGCTGCAACACCTTTCCGACGACTGTGTTCCCTAGTAATAGCGGGCGTGACGTCTGTTCCGTCACTTTGAACGGCATCACCCCTTGATGATCGATCCGCAACGTGACCACTCCTTTCACATATGCTTGATGGGGGCGAACGTACGGCGATGAATCGGAGTCACCCCAAGGCGTCTTAACCCTTCTAAATGAGTCTCTGTTCCATATCCTGCGTTTTTCGCAAATCCGTATCCGGGATACGTCAAATCATATTCTTCCATCATCCGGTCCCTTACCACCTTAGCGACGACACTTGCCGCGGCTATCGACACACTGAGCGTGTCCCCTTTAACCAATGACTGTTGAGGGATGTCGAGCTCGAGTTTCATGGCGTCAATCAATAGGGCGTCTACTTCTCCGACTTGATGAATCGCCTCTGTCATCGCAAGCTTCGTCGCCTCATAGATGTTAATCTCATCGATTACCGCGGGCTCGACGATCCCGACACCGACCTCTGCGACCTCGATGATGTGTGCGTATGCCGCGTCCCTCGCCGCTTTGGTCATTTTTTTTGAATCATTCAATCCCGGGAGGTAGAACCCATCCGGCAACAAGACCGCCGCTGCCACGACCGGTCCCGCAAGCGGCCCCCGTCCGACCTCATCGACTCCGACAATTCGAGTGAAGCCTTCCGCCTTCCATTCACGTTCATACGTCATGCGACGTTCGAAATCGTCCTGTAACGCCCGTTCTCGCTCGAATTGGCGCTGTTTTTGCCGTAGCAACGTTTGCACGCCCGCTCGAGGGTCTCGTGACAAGGTCGGGAAGATGTATACCCATTCTTCATATCGGATGTCCTCTAGTTGTTGTTTAATCTGTTGAATCGTCACGGTCTTCCTCCTATTCAAAAAAGCCCTGTGTGCACAGGGCTTTACGCCATTTCGTGATCAGCCGGTGTCTCAAGGGAGATCCGTCCGATTTTTTCATGTCGTAGTTCATTTAAAAGTAGTTCGCTCGCCTTTTCGAAATCGACGTAACCACCACTGATGAGACCACGCTTTTTCCCGATCAACTCAAGGAGCTCCACGCCGTCCTCGGGTAACGTTTCAAGTTTGAATCGTTCCTTTAATTGTTCCGGATAACGAGCATGCAACTCGCGAACCGTATACAAGGCGATATCATCCAAGTTGAGAATCTCGTCTTTGATGGCGCCGGTCGCGGCTAGACGATATCCGACAAGTTGATCCTCGAACTTCGGCCAGAGAATCCCCGGCGTGTCCAACAGTTCCATCTCGCCGCCTTTCATCTTGATCCACTGTTGACGCTTCGTCACACCAGGACGGTCGCCCGTGATAGCAATGTTTCGTCCAGCGAGACGGTTGATGAGCGTCGACTTCCCGACGTTCGGGATTCCGATGATGAGCGCACGGATCGGTCCGGGGTTACGCCCCTTCTCACGCATCCGGTCATGCTTTTCTTTCATCAACTTCTGAGCACCCGTGATGAGCTGTTTTAAGCCTTTGCTATGCTTCGCGTCGACAGCGACAACCTCGACTTCTTCGCGTTTCAAGGCACGTAACCACGCCTCCGTCACGACGGGGTCGGCCATGTCTGCTTTGTTCAAGACGATGAGACGGGGTTTTCCCGCTGTAATCTCATCGACCATCGGGTTGCGACTCGACTGAGGCACGCGTGCATCTACGAGTTCGATGACGACATCGATTAGCTTTAATTTTTCAGTTACTTGTCTTCTTGCTTTGGCCATGTGGCCAGGAAACCATTGAATTGCCAAAAAAGCACCACCTTAATCTTCTACCGTGCCAACATCATCGAGTGGCCAGAAGATGAAGTTCGTCTTGCCGACAATCTCCTCTTTCGACACAAATCCGATCTCACGGCTGTCTTTCGAGTTCTGACGATTGTCTCCCATGACGAAGTATGATTCCTCTGGAACGACCGACTCACCCGTCACTTGTTCGAGTGTGAAGTTCTCCGTCAACGGGAACCCGTTCATCTGGGCACGAAACTCGTCTAAATACGGCTCTTCGACCGCTTCACCGTTAATATAAAGTACATCATCTCGATATTCGAGCGTGTCGCCTGGGATGGCGATGACACGTTTAATATAGTCTTTTGATTCAGTCGCATGGAATACGACGATATCACCTCGGTCTAGCTCCCCAACATAGTTCGAAATTTTACTGACGATCATTCGATCCGCATTGTGGAGTGTCGGCATCATCGACTCTCCTTCAACGATGACAGGAACGAAGATGAACGTCCGGATGACGAACGCGATGACAAGAGCGACCACGATGGCTTTTAGCCAACTAAACACTTCTTTCAACTTCACTCACTCCTCTATCCATTTGAACTTATTGTACTAGAAAAAAAGAAGCTTGTCGCAAGCGACAAGCTTAATTCCCATCTTAACGACGGATTTCTTTAATACGTGCTGCTTTACCGCGAAGGTTACGGAGGTAGTAAAGTTTCGCACGGCGAACTTTACCGTAGCGTACGACTTCGATTTGTGCAACGCGTGGTGAGTGAAGCGGGAATGCACGCTCAACACCTACGCCGTAAGAAATCTTACGGACTGTGAATGTTTCGCTGATGCCGCCACCTTTACGCTTGATTACAACACCTTCGAAGATCTGGATACGCTCACGCGTTCCCTCTACAACTTTAACGTGGACACGTACTGTGTCACCAGGACGGAAAGCAGGTACGTCCGATTTGAATTGTTCTTCTGTGATTTCACGGAACAGTTTTTGTGTGTTCATGAATCATATCTCCTTTTTCTTCAATGTTCATATCTTCATATGCCCAAGCATCCAATAGCGGAACATCGGTAATCGATGGGTTTAACCCACATGCTCAAACATAGCATATATTTCTCAATCGCGCAACGATTGCAGAAACTTTTTATCGACATCCGTCAACTCGACATGTTCGAGCAAATCCGGACGTCGTCGATACGTGCGTTCGAGCGATTGCTCTCGGCGCCATGCCTCGATCCGGGCGTGATTTCCCGACAAGAGCACTTCCGGCACGGTCAATCCACGAAAATCAGCCGGTCGTGTATAGTGAGGGTATTCCAAGAGACCAGTCGAGAACGAGTCGTCTTCATGGCTCGCCTGATCGCCAAGTACATCCGGAATGAGCCTTACGGTCGCATCAATCATGACCATCGTCGCGAGCTCTCCACCTGTCAAAACGAAATCACCGATCGACACCTCGTCGGTCGCCAGTTCATCATGGATCCGTTGGTCGAACCCTTCATAATGTCCACATAGAAAGACCAGATGTTCCTCCTTGGCCCATTCTTCGGCCATTCGTTGATTGAACGGTTTTCCGGTAGGCGTCGTGAGAATGACCCTTGGGCTCTTCGCCTCAAGGGAATGAAATGCATCAAAGATCGGCTGCGGCGTGAGCAACATGCCCGCTCCACCGCCGTACGGATAATCATCGACTTTATGATGCTTGTTCGTTGAAAAGTCCCGAAAATTGAGGAACGACATCTCCACTTGCCCGAGCGTCTTCGCCCGACCGACGATGGAGTGATCGAGCGCATGAAACATCTCGGGGAACAACGTCAATACATCAATCTTCATCGTCAATCATTCCAGGGATCGGCGTGATGACGACACGCTTCGCATCGACATCAATCTCTTGGACGACCGATTCGATATAAGGGATGAGCGCGTCCGACTTTCCTGGTCGTTTGATGACCCATACGTCGTTCGCTCCATTCGTTTCAAAGATGTCGTCGACGACACCAATGACTTCCCCATCCACGACAGCCTCACAGCCGATGATTTCATGATAATAATATTCGTGTTCGTCCAAGTCGTGGACGTGTTCGGCGTGGACATATAGTTTCAGCCCTTTATATTTTTCAATGAGATTGATATTGTCAAACCCTTTGAATGTGACGAGGTGAAACTGCTTATGAGGACGATACGTCGTGATCGTCATTTCCTGTTTCGTTCCGTCGACATCAAGAAACAACGTGTTTCCTTTTTTAAATCGCTCTTCTGGAAAGTCTGTCGCCGCCAAAATCTTCACTTCCCCTTTTAGGCCGTGCGTATTGGCGATTTTCCCTACATATAACCAGTCCATCTTTTTCCCTCCTCAACAAAATAGGCCGACCTCAGAAAAGGTCGGCCACATCATTACTTCGCGTTTTTCGCGTTGTGGAATTTCTCCATGATCCCTGCTTTAGAGAACAAGTTGCGTACTGTGTCAGATGGCTTCGCGCCGTCTGCCAACCATTTGAGAGCGAGTTCTTCGTTGATGCGAACTTCTGCTTCTGGTTTTGCAACCGGGTTGTAGTGACCAACTTGCTCGATGAAGCGACCGTCACGTGGTGAACGTGAGTCTGCTACAACGATACGGTAGAAAGGTGATTTTTTTGCGCCCATGCGCTTAAGACGAATTTTAACTGCCATGGTAATATACCTCCATCATGTGTTTAAGAATTGACAACTTTTATAGTATACAGCTTTTTCGTTCGACTGACAAAAGATTTTGTTAGAAGAATGGAAGGCCGAGACCTTTTTTCTTCCCTTTCATTTGTCCTGACATTTGTTTCATCATCTTCTTCATGTCATCGAACTGTTTGATGAGACGGTTCACTTCTTGAATCGAGCGACCGCTCCCTTTTGCGATCCGCTTACGACGACTCGCGTTGAGCACTTCCGGATTGGCGCGCTCATGTTTCGTCATCGAGCGAATGATCGCTTCGACGTGATCGAGTTGTTTCTCGTCGATTTGGACGTTCTTCAACCCTTTCATCTTACCTGCACCAGGTAACATCGAAAGTAATTCATCAATTGGTCCCATGTTTTTCACTTGGGCCAACTGTTCAATGAAATCATCGAACGTGAATGACGCGTCACGAATTTTGCTTTCAAGCTCCTTCGCTGCGTCTTGGTCCATCTGTGTCTCGGCTTTTTCAATGAGCGAGAGCACGTCCCCCATTCCAAGGATCCGTGACGCCATGCGTTCCGGGTGGAATGGTTCGAGGGCATCCAACTTTTCTCCGAGACCGACGAATTTAATCGGCGCTCCCGTGACTGCCTTGATCGAAAGGGCTGCCCCGCCTCGTGTATCTCCGTCGAGCTTTGTGAGCACGACCCCGGTGATTCCGAGTTTCTCATTGAAACTGTCGGCCACATTGACCGCATCTTGACCCGTCATCGAATCGACGACGAGGAAGATCTCATTTGGTTTGGCAATCGTCTTCACATTTTCGAGCTCGCCCATAAGCGTCTCATCGATATGAAGGCGACCGGCCGTATCGATCAACACGAAATCGTGATGATTTGTTTTTGCGTACTCGAGTGCCTTCGTCACAATCTCTTCCGGCTTCACTTGATCACCAAGTGAGAAGACCGGTAAATCGAGTTGTTTTCCGAGTGTCTCGAGCTGCTTGATTGCCGCCGGACGGTAAATGTCCGCCGCGACGAGAAGAGGACTTCGGTTATGCTTTTTACGAATCAAGTTCGCTAGCTTCCCGGTCGTTGTCGTTTTCCCTGCCCCTTGCAGACCGACCATCATGACGACTGTCGGTGGTTTCTGACTGAATGTGATCGGGACGACATCGCTTCCCATCAAGTTCGACAACTCTTCGTGAACGATTTTGACGACTTGTTGACCTGGCGTCAATGATTTCATGACATCCTGACCAACGGCGCGCTCCTTCACGTCATTGACGAATTGCTTGACGACTTTAAAGTTGACGTCGGCTTCGAGGAGGGCGAGGCGTACCTCACGCATCATCTCTTTGACATCGGCCTCCGAGATTTTCCCTTTACCGCGCATTTTTGAAAGTGTCGATTGCAATCGTTCTGATAATCCTTCAAATGCCATGCTTCAGCCCCCTACTCTAAATTCTCAAGCGCAGAAATCGTGGCGCTCACGTCATCGGTGAGCTCGACTTGACGTTTGAGGGTCTGAAGAAGTTGCTGGCGCTGTTCGAACTTTTCGAATAGGGCTAGCTTTTCCTCGTACTGTTCAAGCATCGTTTCTGTACGCTTTATGTTATCGTAGACCGCTTGACGGCTGACTTCAAACTCTTCCGCAATCTCTCCGAGCGAGTAGTCATCTAGGTAATAAAGAGACATATAGTTGCGCTGTTTCGGTGTGAGGAGCGCTTGATAGAAATCGATGAGATAGTTCATGCGATTCGTTTTTTCGAGCGTCAAACCTTTCACCTCCACATGTTAAGTGAAATCCCTTTACAACTACCTATAGTACAGCCGTGCCTAGTACTTGTCAAGTTTTTTTCTTAACAGCAAAACTTAGGCGAGGTCCTCGTTTGTGTCCTCTTTTTCTGTCAAAGCTTCCTCGTTCTTGTCTTCAAAAACGTCACCGAACAATCCAAGGACGAACTGTTCTGGATCAAACTCCTGTAAATCGTCAATCTTCTCTCCAAGGCCGACATACTTGACCGGGATATCGAGTTCGTTCCGAATCGCTAGGACAATTCCGCCTTTGGCCGTCCCATCGAGCTTCGTGAGGACGATTCCGCTCACGTTCGTCGCTTCTTTGAACGCTTTCGCTTGAACCATGGCGTTTTGACCCGTCGTCGCGTCTAATGCGAGCAATACTTCGTGCGGTCCGTTCGGTACTTCCCGCTCAATGACTCGTTTGACTTTTTCAAGTTCTTTCATTAGATTGACCTTATTTTGAAGACGTCCCGCCGTATCACAAATCAAGACGTCCATGTTGCGTGACTTGGCAGCCTGAACGGCGTCAAAGACGACTGCAGCCGGGTCAGATCCTTCCGTTTGACGAATGACGGGTACCCCGACACGTTCTCCCCATACTTGAAGTTGCTCGATAGCGCCGGCACGGAACGTATCACCTGCCGCGAGCATGACGGAACGCCCTTCAGATTTCAACTGGTGCGCCAGCTTGCCGATGGTCGTTGTCTTTCCGACACCATTGACGCCGACAAACAAGATGACCGTGAGTCCGTCCTGCATATTGAGTTCACGGTCCGATTCATCCTCTTGGAGGCGGTTCGCCACCACTTCGACGAGTGCGTCACGCACCGCGACCGGGTCCTTCAGATTACGTCGCTTCACTTCTTCTTTCAAATCTTCGACGAGGTCCATCGTCGTCGTGACGCCGACGTCCGCTTGAATGAGTAAATCTTCGAGTTCATCGAAGAAATCTTCATCCACCTCGCGGAAGCGATAGACGAGGTCGTTGACGGCACTTGCAAAGCCGTCACGTGTCTTCGTCAACCCCTCTGTAAACTTCTGTGACACCTCTTGGGTAGATGTCGTCAACTTCTCTTTTAATTTCTTGAAAAAGCTCAACGTGATTCCTCCATCTCTTCATCCATTTCAACGACACGTTTTGCTTCAGACAGTTCGACCGATAATACCTCGGACACCCCGTTCTGTTGCATCGTGACGCCATATAGTGTGTCCGCCGCTTCCATCGTGCCTTTACGGTGCGTGATGATGACGAACTGCGTGTCGATCGACAACGTCCGAATGTATTCTCCGAAACGATGCACGTTCGCCTCGTCAAGGGCCGCCTCGACCTCATCGAGGACACAGAACGGTACGGGACGCGTCTTCAAAATCGCAAACAATAAGGCGATGGCCGTCAGCGCACGCTCCCCACCAGACAACAGACTGAGCGTCTGTAACTTTTTACCCGGTGGTTTGGCGACGATTTCGATTCCTGTGTTCAACAAATCCGATTCGTCGACCAATTTCAAATCCGCTTCCCCGCCACCGAAGAGCTCGGTGAACGTCTGTTTGAAGTGCGCCCGGACGCTCGTATAGGTCTCTTTGAAGAGGCGTGTCACTTCGCGGTCCATCTCGGCGATGATCTCATATAAATCCTCTTTTGCACTGACGAGGTCATCCCGTTGCTCGGATAAGAATGTGAACCGTTCATGGACACTATCAAACTCTTCGATCGCATTCAGATTGACCGGTCCGATCTCTTCGATTTGACGAACGAGCAACTTGAACTCCTCTTTCGCCTCTTCTAGTGGGATCTCGAGTGCCGGCAATAGTTCTGCAACGAGTCCATTCTCTTCTAATGCATCGAGCTTCCATTGTCGTTTCAGCTCGAACTCTTGTTTTGCCGTTTCGAGTTTTCGGACGACAGCTTCTGCTTGACGTCTTGCCTCCGTTGCCTGATCGACCCGTTGACGTATGATCCGATACGCCTCTTCGTTCGTCTTGAGTGTTGCCGTCACTTCTTGAAGCCGCTCTTGAATTTCTGTGAAATCCAGTTTGGCAGTAGCAAGCGTCGCCTCAAGTTCCATAGACGACACGACTTCTCCACTCTCGAGCCGCGTCAGTTCACGCTCCATCTGATCGCTTCGTTCCTGCAGACGATTTTGTTCGGTCGTCAAACGGTCCAATTCATATCGGACCCGTTCTTCTTCGAGCGTGTGCCGCTGAAGATCGAGCTCGTTTTGACGAAGCATCGATTCCAGTTGGCCCGTGCTCTCAGCACTTTTCGCCTGCTCGGCCCGAAGCGATTCGAGACGAGAACGAATGTCAGCTTGTGCGCGGTCCGTATCGGCCAATTCAATCGTCAGTCGCTCTAATTCGGCAGTCGCTGTCTCGATCGTCCGCTCGTAGCGCATCATTTCATGATCGAACAGTTCAAGTTGTGACTTGGCATCGAGCGAGGCACGTTCCGCAGTACGGTAGGCTGACTCGACTTCACGGAGGTTCGTTTCAACGGAACGTTTCTCATCCCGAAGTTCAGATAATTGATGCGTAATGTCCGTCAACTGTTCTGTATACTCTTGAAGACGTGTTTTTTGTTCATGCAACATGGCGAGCCCTTGGGTGAGACCTTGTTTCAAGTCATCCAATTCGCGCGACTGCGTGAACAGGGCCACGCCCTGCTTGCGACTACCACCCGTCATCGAACCACCGACGTTGACGATGTCCCCTTCTAACGTGACGACACGGAAACGATAACCCG
This sequence comes from Exiguobacterium sp. s163, assembly GCF_018617135.1. GTDB lineage: Bacteria > Bacillota > Bacilli > Exiguobacteriales > Exiguobacteriaceae > Exiguobacterium > Exiguobacterium profundum. The sequence goes on along the minus strand of NZ_JACSJN010000002.1, from coordinate 325,371 downwards.
TCGATTGGGCGATGCGGTTCGCGACTTCAAGTGTCTCCGCCACGAGCACTGAACCGAGCAACGACTTTTTCAACGTCTCGTATGATGCATCTGTTTCAACGAGTTCCGACGCCACCCCGACAAATCCGTTCATCGAGTCGAGTCGATCGAACACGTCACTCGGCACGAATCTCGGTTTGATCGTCGTCATCGGCAAGAATGTCGCCCGTCCTGCGTTGGCTTTTCGTAATTTGTCAATTTCACGGCGCCCCACTGACTCATCTTGTACGACCACATGCTGCTGTGTCTGCCCAAGTGCCGTTTCGATTGCCGCTTCATACGAAGGACGGACACGAATCAATTCGGCGACAGCACCAAGGACACCTGGTGAGCGGTCTTTTAAGACGAACTTGACCGCATGGAAATAGCCTTCATACGATTGCTTCATCCGTTCGAGCATCTCGATTCGGTCTTCCGTCTTCTGACGGCGGCGTTCGAGATCGTAATAAGACGATTCGGCTCGGGTACGTTTTTCACGAATTGACGTCTCTTCGTCCCGAAGTTCCGTCTCTTTTTTACTCAGTTGTTCAAAGCGACTTTGCACCACTTCATACTGTTCTCGAGTCGTCAAAAGCGTCGCTTCCTGCGAGGAACGATCCTCGAGACGATGTTTGTTCTCGCGAAGAAGGCGTTCTTTCGACTCGACGGCGACATCGATATCTCGTTGTTCCCGCTTTTGTTGGTTACCGATTGTCGCTTTCGTTGTCGCGAGTTCAAACGCCTCACTTTGTAACGCTTCAATTTCAGCATTGAAATCACGAGAGGCGGCTGTCAACTGTTGTTGAAGCGTCTCTCTCGTCGCAGTCGTTTGTTTCAACGTGTTTCCTTTTTGGTCAAGTTCTTCACGAACGACCTTCAACCGCGCTTCAAGCTCGGTCATCTCCGCACGTACTTCTTCGCGTTGACGGATGAGTCGTTCTTTCATCTCGGCACCATGTTCTTCTTGTGCTTTTGCGAGCTTGATGTCACCCGTCAAGCGCTCGACATAGGTCGAGTGCTCCCGTTCGTTTTGGTTGAGCTCTGTCAATTCTTCACGCAGCTCAGCAAGCGTTGCTTCGAGCCCGCTACGTTCCTCCGTGAGGTCACGTACCGAACGGTCACAGTCAGATAACTGTTGAACCGATTCCACGTGACGTGCCGACACTTGTTCAATCTCCTGTTGGAGCAATTGAATTTCTGCGCCCATGATTCCCGTTTCGAGTTCATCATGCCTCGCTTTGGCGACTTTGTACTCCCGCGCGAGTGCAGCCTGTTCACGGAGCGGTTCGACCCGGTCCGCCAACTCGAACAGAATGTCGTCGACTCGGGACAAGTTTAATTCGGTGTCCTGTAACTTGCGTTCAGCCTGTTTTTTCCGCTGACGATATTTCAATACACCGGCTGCCTCTTCAATGACGGCACGGCGATCTTCCGGTTTCCCAGAAATGACTTGTTCGACCCGCCCTTGACCGATGATGGCGAATGCATCTCGTGAAAGACCTGTATCCATAAATAAATCAATCACATCTTTTAACCGACATGGTTTTTTATTCATAAAATAGTCGCTGTCCCCACTTCGGGTCACGCGACGGGTCACACTCACTTCTTCATATGGGAGACGCAACTGTTCGTCTCGATTATCGAGGACGAGCGTGACTTCGGCGACATTTCGGTGATTCTCTCCTTCACTTCCGGCAAAGATGACATCTTCCATCTTGGCACCACGAAGTGATTTGGCCGACTGTTCTCCGAGTACCCAGCGAACAGCGTCCGATATATTGGATTTCCCGCTCCCGTTCGGCCCTACTACAGCCGTGACGCCGGGACGGAAATCTAATTCAATTCGCTTGGCAAATGATTTAAAGCCAGCGAGTTCGATTCGTTTTAAGTGCATCGTGACCATCCTATCCGCAGTAAGCATTCATCTGTATATTTTACCACAGTTAACAGTTCGTCAAAATGCCCGAATCATGCTATTCTAAAAAGAACTGTAGAAAGGGGAATACAGATGACGAATGAACAGATGATTGAAGCCATTTTGGATAAAATGAACATTATTAACCGCGGTGCAATCAAAGCGGAAGAATATAATGCGGCTGATCCGTCAGCGGTGAAAGAGATTTACGAGTACGTGATGACACGCTCTTCGCTCTCTTTGTCGGAAGTCGATGGTATCGTCGAAGAACTCGGTCAATTGACATGAAAAAGGAGTGGACCCCCAAGCGGTCCACTCCTTTCGTTTATAAATCTGCGTAGCGCCGATTAAAGGCAATAAGCGCTTCTTTAGCAGCCAATTGCTCGGCTTCTTTTTTCGAACGTCCGACCCCTTCACCGACGATGTCGTCGCTGAGGCGTGCATGTGCGACGAATTCCCGGCTATGCGCCGGTCCGCGTTCCTCGATGATTTCATACGAAACAGGTCCGAGTCCTTCCCGTTGAACGCTCTCCTGTAACTGGCTCTTGAAATCGGTCTGTTCTTCAAATACTCCCGCTAAGACTTTCGGAAAAACCGCTTCGGCGAGGAATCGTTCGACGGCCTCAATTCCCTGGTCTAAATAAAGAGCACCGATATAGGATTCGAACACGTCGGCAAGCAGTGCCGGACGTTTTCGTCCACCGGTCAACTCTTCACCTTTCCCAAGCAAGATGAAGTCAGAGAAAGCATAAGCTTCCGCAAAATTCACGAGTGACGGTTCACATACGATCGCCGCTCGTAATTTCGTCAATTCCCCCTCGGAGCGCTCCGGATAAGTCTCATAGAGAAAGCGAGATACGGTCAGTTCTAAAACAGCATCCCCTAAAAATTCTAAACGTTCATTGTCTTTTCGTAACCCGCGTTGCTCATTCACATAAGATGAGTGTGTGAACGCCTGCATCAACAAGTCGTGATTCGAAAATTGAACGTCTAACCGTTCTTCCAATGATTTAAATAGTTCCAAGATGCGTGCTCGTTCCATCTCCTGACGCCGACGTCGCTGCGCCGACCCTTGACGGTCAAACCGTCGTTTGTCTTTTGTCATAGTTCCCTCCATGAATAAGCACAAGCCCACCGCCCGGAACCGAGCGGTGGGATGGCTTGATTACAATTTTGTTTCGATGTAAGCCACTACGTCGCCAACAGTCGCGAGCTTCTCAGCGTCTTCGTCTTCAATCGTGATGTCGAATTTGTCTTCGAGGTCCATCACCATTTCCATTACTTCAAGTGAATCCGCACCAAGGTCATCCTTGAACGATTTCTCTGCTGTGATTTCAGATACGTCTTTCCCGAGCTTCTCAGCAACTGCTTCTTGTACGTCTACTAAAATTTGTTCTTTTGTCATGATAAAATCCCTCCAAAGGTAAGTATATTAAATGTCAGTCTGTTGGTAAAGTTCTCTTTTACGCCATCGTCATGCCGCCATCGACGGCAATCGTCTGCCCGGTCACATAAGCTGCTTGTTCCGATGCGAGGAAGGAGACAAGGTTCGCCACATCCTCCACCTGTCCGAAACGGTTGAAAGGAATTTGCTCGAGTGTAGCCTCTCGTTGCGCATCTGTCAAGGCATCGGTCATATCCGTTTGAATGAACCCTGGACAGACGGCATTGACCGTCACGTGACGTCCCGCTAGTTCGCGCGCCACCGATTTTGTCAATCCGATCAACCCTGCTTTTGCAGCCGCATAGTTCGCTTGTCCTGCATTACCGGTAATCCCAACAACCGAGGCGATGTTGATGATTCGACCTGCTTTCGACTTGAGCAAAGGTCTCGTGACGGCTTGCGATGTCAAAAAGGCGCCTTTTAAGTTCGTCGACAGCACATCTTCGAAATCGGCTTCTTTCATTCGCATGAGTAACCCGTCACGCGTGATCCCTGCATTGTTGACGAGACAATCGACGCGTCCGAACGTATCGACTGTCGTCTTGACGAGCGCTTTGACATCGTCAGCATTCGATACATCTGCTTTCACGGCGATGGCTTCGCCGCCTGCCTCCGTGATCATGGCCACGACATCATTCGCTTTTTGTTCACTACCCGAGTAGTTCACGACGACCCGAAAGCCATCTTCCCCTAAACGTTTCGCGATGGCCGCCCCGATTCCCCGGGACGCTCCCGTCACGATCGCCACTTGATCATGCACGTACTTCTCCTCCTAACGAGGCGACTTCTTCGAGCGTAGTCGCCTTTTGAATCGAAACGTTCGAGTCGATTCGTTTAATCAATCCTGAAAGCGGTGAAGATGGACCGAACTCGATGAACGTGTCTACGCCGTCTGCAATCGCCTTCCGTACACAATCTTCAAAGCGGACAGACGAATACAGTTGTTTCGTCAATAACGCCTTCAACTGTTCAGGGTCACGATGCACCGCTGCGTCCACGTTCGAAATCATGTCGACGGAAGCCGCTTCAAATGGCGACGAGGCGAGGACATCTTGGAAACGCGTTGCCGCCGGCATCATGTAGGAACTATGGAACGCTCCAGATACGTTTAACGGCAATACCCGCTTCGCACCGGCAGCCTTCAATTCCACGCCCGCTTGTTCGACCGCGTCGACATGCCCTGAAATCACGAATTGACCAGGACAATTCAAGTTGGCGATTTGAACTAAATTCCCGCTCGCACTGATCTTTTCAGTGATATGGAGCGCCTCTTGAAGATCGGTCATCCCGACGACTGCCGCCATCGTTCCATCCTTCACTTCAGACATCAACTGCCCACGTGCTCGGACGAGGACGGTCGCCTCTTCAAGATCGATGACACCCGCACTGACGAGCGCCGCATATTCACCGACACTATGCCCGATGACGACATCTGGTGCCGCACCGCTCTTCGCATAGGCTTGCGCGAGGAGCGAAGCGTGCGCCACGATGGCCGGCTGTGCAATTTCCGTTTCTTGTAGGTCTTCCTTCGACCCGGATGACATGACTTCAAGAAGGTCAAATCCGAGTCGACGTCCGATTGCTTGAAGCGTTTCAGGGTGATTTAAAAAGGTTTGTCCCATCCCAACGGCTTGGGAACCTTGCCCCGGAAACACCCATGCTACTTTCCCCATATCTTCACCTGCTTTCGCTTAGTCTATGGCTTTGGCACGCTTGATTTTTTCCACGACATCGTGATCTACCATGATTTTCGCCTGTTTCAACGCACTCATGATGGCGAGTGCATCGCTCGACCCATGCGCCTTGATGACCGGCGCATTGATCCCGAATAATCCGGCTCCCCCGTGTTCGCGATAATCCAGCGTTTCTTTTAATCGTCTCAATTTCGGTTTTAAGATGAGAGCGGCGAGTTTAGATACAAGGTCACTCGTGAATTGTCCTTTCATCATCTTCATGAGCATCGAAGAGGAGCCCTCCACACCCTTTAACAAGATGTTTCCCGCAAATCCTTCGGTCACGATGACGTCCACGTCACCTGACATCGCTTCACGCGCTTCGACATTCCCAACAAAATGGACAGGTGCCTGTTCAAGGAGGGGGAACGCTTCTTTTGTCAGCGCATTTCCTTTACCAGCTTCTGTCCCGATATTGAGAAGGGCGACACGCGGTGTTTTGATGCCACGCACATGTTCCGCATACAGTGAACCCATAATCGCATAGTCGACGAGGTGTTCAGCTTTTGCATCCGGATTCGCTCCGACATCCAGGACGACGACACCACTACCAGTATATGTAGGGAACGTCGGAGATAATGCCGGACGCTCGATTCCTGGGATCCGTCCGATGATGAAAAGAGACGCCGCCATCAATGCGCCGGTATTCCCGGCAGACACGAGAGCATCCGCTTTTCCTTCTTTGACGAGCTGAGCTGCCACGACGAGCGAGCTGTCCTTCTTACGGCGCACCGCCCGTACCGGTTCGTCTTCGCCTGTAATGATCTCACTGGCTGGAACGACCGTTACTCGAGGGTCATCAAGACCGTATGAGGCAATTTTCACCTCATCACCGACTAAAAAGAGTTCCATCGACTCGTTCGGATATTGCGCGACGAACCGTTTCACACCTTCTACAATCGCCTTCGGTGCGTGATCGCCACCCATTGCATCAATCGCTAACTTCATGCTTGCTCCTCCTCACCACGTCGGTAAATCGTGAAGTCGCCATCAAAGACGCACTCCTCACCGACATAACTTTCAACTGTGACGTCCGTTCTCCCGTCCCCTCGTAGTTTCATCACACGAGCCTTGGCAACGACTCGCTCTCCAAGATGGACTTGGCGACTGAAGCGAATATCCGCTTTAGTGGTCAACGCCAATTCATCATTGATGAGCGCCACCGCTAACGAGTTGGCTTGCGCGAACAAGACATGTCCACGGGCAATCTCGTTGCGGCTAAAGACGTGTTCTTTTTCTATATCGAGGACTGAGATCGCAGAGTCATCTAGCTTCAAGTCAATCATATCACCGATGACCTCGCTCATTGAAAGCGATTTGACTTCATCGAGATGTTCGGAAGCCACATGTTTGATCCGTTCCCTCACTTCCGGAATTTTTAATTCCATCCGGTCGAGTCGAATCGTCTGGATGCTGACAGAAAACTGTTTTGACAGTTCTTCGTCTTTGATGAACGGGTTATGCTCAATCGTTTCTTGTAACAAGCGTTGCCGCTCTTTCTTAGGTACCCGCATTCAGTTCCCTCCTAAACTAATCGCTAAAGAACTTAATACCTGGTACTAATAGCAGTATATATTCTTTAGTCGTCATTTTCAAGTACTATTCTAACCTTTCCCCAACGAGAAGGTCGAGTTGTTTCAAATAACCACGTAACCCTTCATATTGAGCGTCATGCCAAAAGGCGTCGCTCCCAAGAAGTTTCACGGCATCTTGCATGGCCACTTCCATCACTTTCAAATCGAGAACGGGATCGGCGACCCGGAAACTTGGGAGACCACTCTGTGCGGTCCCGAAGAAATCACCAGCCCCACGTAACTCTAAATCTTTCTCCGCCAATACGAACCCATCGTTCGTCTCCGTCATCGTTTTCAGTCGAACTTTCCCGACATCTGACTTTGGGTCCCCGACGAGGATACAGAACGATTGATGGGCACCACGACCGACACGGCCACGCAACTGGTGTAATTGCGCGAGACCGAAACGCTCAGCGTCATGGATGATGATGAGTGAAGCGTTTGGAACGTTCACCCCGACCTCGACGACCGTTGTGGAGACGAGAATCTGTGTCGCGTTGTCGGCGAATGATTTCATGACCTCGTCTTTTTCTGTACTCGATAGCTTCCCATGCATCAGACCAACACCATAGTTCGAGAAGCGTTCTTTCAACAGCTCATACAGTGCCGTCGCACTCTCCACTTCTAGTGTATCCGACTCCTCGATGAGAGGTGCAATCACATACGCTTGACGGCCGAGTGCAAGTTCCCGATCGACCATTGCATGCACACGATCGATCTGGTCGTGTTTCGCCCAATACGTTTCAATCGGCTTTCGTCCTTTTGGCATCTCATCGATCGTGGAAACATCCATCTCTCCGAACGCACTGATGGCAAGCGTCCTCGGAATCGGCGTCGCGGTCATATATAAGACGTCCGCGAATTCAGCTTTATCGCGAAGTTTCTTCCGTTGTTCGACACCGAATCGATGTTGTTCATCTGTGATCGCCAAATGTAAATTCGAAAATTCGACCGGTCCTTGGATGAGCGCGTGCGTCCCGACGATGATGTCGACGTCACCCAATCGGATTGCCGTCAGTAGGGCTTCGCGCGCCTTCCCTTTCACCGAGCTCGTCAGGAGGGCGATCGTGATGCCAAACGGTTCAAATAATTCCTGTAACGATGTCGCATGTTGTTCGGCAAGGATTTCTGTTGGCACCATCAAAGCCCCTTGATACCCGGCCGTCACAGTCGCATACAAGGCAATCGCGGCAACGACGGTCTTCCCGCTCCCGACATCCCCTTGTAACAATCGGTTCATCCGTTCTGGTTTTTCAAGGTCAGATACGATTTCACGGATGACCCGTGTTTGGGCTCCTGTTAACGGGAATGCGAGCCGTTTGACGAATTCATTCAATTGATGCTTATCGAGGTGAAGGGCCCGACCGTTTCCTGACCGCTCCATTTTACGAAACGCCTGTAATTTTAACTGATACATGAGACACTCTTCATAGACATAGCTTCGTCTCGCCAGTTTATAGGTCTCAACCGTATCCGGGAAATGCATCCCACGAAGCATCGTCATCCGGTCAACTAATCGATATCGGTCGCGAATAGTATGCGGGACCTTTTCGGGCAGATCGTTCACCTGTTCAAAAGCGAGTTTAACGATTCGACTGAAATTCTTTTGTGTCAGTCCGGCACGCAATGAATAAATCGGTTGCAGTCCGCCTGACGGGGTACCAAATTCAAGGTCGGTCGCGCTGATCGTCATCCGGTTCATGTCCCATTTCCCTTTGACCGTCACCGTCTCCCCAATCACCAATTTTTCTTTATAGAAGGCACGGTTGAACATCGTCACTTGGACGGCGTATCGGTCTTCGAGTAACAACCGGAACTGGAGACGATTTTTCCCTTTACTATAGTAACGAACGAGCGGTTCGCCTTGGACTGTCCCGCTCCATTTGACGAGGTCGCCGTGCACAGCCGTCGTCACCGTCCCACTATTATAATTCTCATAACGAAACGGGACGTGCTCAAGCACGTCCTCGATTCGAACAAGTCCCATCACTTCTAACTTTTTGGCCATCTCTGGCCCGACCCCTTTCAGCGTCGTCAGTTGATCATTGTTTTGCATCTTCTTTCGCTCCAAATATATTTCGTTCGAGGCGACGAGCCGTCGGTGTATTGGCAAGTCCACCTTTAGCGGTTTCTTTTAAGGCCGTCGGCATCATTTGGCCCACTTCATGCATCGCCGAGATGACTTCGTCACAAGGAATACGTGAGGTAATCCCCGCGAGCGCCATATCTGCTGCGACAATAGCGTTGGCACCGCCCATGGCGTTTCGCTTGACGCATGGAACTTCCACCAGCCCCGCCACAGGATCACAGACGAGACCGAGCATATTTTTTAGGGCTATCGCAAATGCCGTAGCCGACTGGTCCGGTGTCCCGCCAGCTGCTTCAACGATGGCCGCGGCTGCCATGCCTGTCGCCGACCCGACCTCGGCCTGACATCCACCAGCCGCCCCTGAAATCGAGGCGTTGTTCGCCACGACGAATCCGAACGCACCTGACGTGAACAAGTAACGGATCATCGCGTCGCGGTCCATTTCTAGACGATCTTTTACCGCAAACAACGTTCCTGGTACGACGCCCGCGCTTCCCGCCGTCGGTGTCGCACAGATTCGTCCCATCGCCGCGTTCACTTCGTTCGTCCCAATTGCTTTCGAGACGGCATCTAAAATGAGGTCTCCCGCGAGCGACTTGCCTGAACGAATATACTCTTGCATGAGTACGGCATCATTCCCCGTCAATCCCGTAACCGACGTGACACCTTGGAGTGCGCGTTCGACCGCCTCCTCCATCACTTCAAGATTTCGGTCCATCATCCCGATGATGTCCTCGCGACTGGCACGTCTGACGTGCATCTCCTGCTCAATCATCACTTCAGAAATCGGGATGTTCCGTTCTGTTGCAATCGTCACTAATTCTTCTACTGATTTAAACATCACACATTCTCCTCATTCCCCAAAAATAGCTATCCGTTCGATTTGCGGTAACCGTTCCAGCTCTGCGATCACTTCCGCAGGAATGGTCTCATCAATCTCGATCGCCATCAACGCCTGCATCCCTTTTTCATGGCGGCTCACTTCCATATGTCCAATGTTTAATTGGTGGTTCGCCAACACACCGGTCACAGCCGCGATGGCCCCGAATCGATCATGGTGCAAGACGACGAGTGCAGGTCCCCCGCCTGTCAGTTTCAACGGGAATCCGTTCAGTTCCGTAATCTCAATCGTTCCCCCACCGATTGAGATTCCGACAATCTCAAATGTGCCAAAATCATCTTCGAGCAAGACCCGGGCCGTATTCGGATGATCCGTCAACAGATCACTCGTCTCAAAGATGACCTCGATTCCTTTTTCACGGGCGATATCTAACGCCTGTGGGATTCTCAGATCGAATGTATCGAATCCCATGATTCCACCGACGATCGCCACGTCCGTACCGTGACCCCGATACGTGTCAGCAAACGACCCATAAAATGTGATGTGCGCCGTACGCGGCGTTCTCCCGAACAACTTCCCGGCCATCAAGCCGATGCGGGCAGCACCTGCTGTATGCGAACTCGACGGTCCGACCATGACCGGACCAATGATGTCAAACACACTACGATATTTCATCAATTTTTCCCCCTTTCAAAAATCCCTACCTTCATTATACAGAAGGTAGGGATTCGAAACAGCTTATTCCACACTAAAAATATAAGAGTAAAGCGGTTGTTTGCCGTCGTGAACTTCAATTTCAATCTCGTCGTTCACCGATTCGATATATGACGTCAACGCTTCTACGTCCGATGCAGAAGAGCCTTCTCCTGTTAAGATCGTGACGATTTCATCGTCTGCATCGATGAGCGCATCGACTAATCGTTTAGCCGCTTCTAAGCTCGATGGAGATGAAGAAACGATTTTCTTCTCAGCAATCGCCATGTGCTCATCTTTTTTGATTTCAACGCCATCGATGCTCGTATCACGAACAGCGTATGTCACTTGGCCGGACTTCACTGTCGCGGCTGCCGCTTTCATCGCTTGTTCATTCATCTCGACATCCGCTTCAGGATTGAATGCGATGGCTGCAGCGAGACCTTGTGGGACGGTCTTCGTCGGAATGACCGACACGCCGCACGGTGCGACAGACGCCGCTTGTTCAGCCGCCATGATGATGTTGGAGTTGTTCGGGAAGATGAAGACGTGTTCCGCATGTGCCGACTCAATCGCCTTGACGATATCTTCTGTCGACGGGTTCATCGTCTGACCACCTTCGATGACGTGGGCCGCCCCGAGTGAACGGAACAGTTCGCTGACGCCTTCACCCATTGCGACCGTTACGATGGCAAATGGTGCTTTCGGCTTCTCCGCTTGTTGAACACCGTGTTGGTTGGCACCGTGTTCTTCTTCAAGAATCGTCGAGTGTTGTTGACGCATGTTCTCAATTTTGACTGCGACAAGTTCACCGAAGCGCTGACCTTTCGTGATGACCTCACCTGGCGTCTCGACGTGAACGTGAACTTTCAAGAGCTCCTCGTCCGCGACGACAAGAAGAGAGTCCCCGAGTTCAGACAACTCGTTTCGGAATGCATCTTCGTTGAACGGTGCATCTTTCAACTTGTCCTCTTGGAAACGGACCATGATTTCCGTACAGTAACCGAATTCGATATCTTCTGTTGACATGAATCCTTGCGCTGCATGCGCATGGTGTTCTGCTTCAATCAATGCATCCATCACCGGAGTATGTGGTTTTTCGAGTTCTTTTCCTTCAAGACTCGCAAGGAATCCTTCGTAAATGACGAGAAGTCCTTGACCACCTGAGTCGACGACCCCGACTTCTTTTAACACCGGTAACAAGTCCGGTGTACGGTCTAACGAAGCTTTTGCTTCGACGATGACACGTTTCATGAACTCTGTGAAATCACTTGTCGACTCAGACGCAAGGAGCGCTTCATCAGCCGCTTCACGAGCAACCGTTAAAATCGTTCCTTCAACCGGTTTCATAACCGCCTTGTATGCCGTGTCGACACCGCGTTTGAGCGCTTCTGCAAAATCAACTGTCGTGAGTTCCGTCTTACCTTCAACGGCTTTCCCGAAGCCGCGGAACAATTGGCTTAAAATAACGCCTGAGTTTCCACGTGCTCCCATCAGGAGTCCACGAGCGAACTTTGATGATACCTCTGCGATATCAGATGAGTTCATGGCTGCTACTTCTTTCGCACCTGACGTCATCGTCAAGTTCATGTTCGTTCCCGTGTCTCCGTCTGGAACCGGGAAGACGTTAAGCGAATCTACATAATCTGCGTTTTGGCTCAAGTTGGCCGCTCCGTTTGCGATCATGTTTGAGAGCGCCACGCCATCTAAACGATTTAAACCCACACCAAATCCTCCTCCGTTTTCGTCAGTCATTCGTCAGACGAACGCCTTGAACGAATATATTTACCGACGAAACGTTTAATCCTAAAGTTTCTCCGAGCGTATATTTCACTCGGCTTTGCACGTTGTATGCGACTTCAGATACTTTCGTCCCGTAGCTTACAATGATGTGCATGTCGATATGTACGTCCTCATCCTCTTGACGTACGACGACACCACGCGCGTAATTTTCACGTTTTAACAATTCAGCAATGCCGTCTTTCAATTGTGCCTGTGAAGCCATGCCGACCACACCGAAGCATTCCATCGCCGCACCACCTGCGAGTGTCGCGATGACGTCACTTGTGATGTCAATATTGCCATATGTTGTCTTCATTTCAATTGCCATATGGAGTAGCCTCCTTTATTCGGAATGATTCCTAATGTACATTCTACAATAAGTACCTAGTTATTAAAAGAACCTGCTCCAGAATCTCGGTCAATTAACGCGATAACCTCATTCATTATTCAAATCCTTGAGAGTAATGTCAAGTTTTTTTCTTGTCATGGTATGATTTTCTAGTTGCATCGGGAAAAAAGCCGTGCTAATATAAACGAGTGTCTATTAGGACGAACCCACATAAAAAAGGAGGGGAAACGCATGGCACGTAAATGCTACGTAACAGGTAAATCACCTAAATCAGGTAACAACCGTTCGCACGCACTCAACAAGACAAAACGTACTTGGGGTGTAAACGTACAAAAAGTTCGTATTCTCGTTGACGGTAAACCGAAACGCGTTTGGGTTTCAGCTCGCGCACTTAAATCAGGTCTCGTTGAACGCGTATAATACTTATACACGAACGAATAAATCCCAGCGGCATTCGCCGATGGGATTTTTTTGCTTATTTTTTGACGAGCATGACGAGGACCATTCCTTCATGGACCGTCAACAAGGCACGCTCTTCGCTCCACTCATTTGAAACGGTCAACGCTTGCGCGCTATGGACCGGATGACGGTCGAGTGGATATTTGACCCCCTCAATTGAAATCGTGGCGGTTTTCCAAGGCATGAAAGACAAGTAATGTTCATCTAGTTTTTTAATCTCATAACTTCCTGGCCGAGCGAGAAAAATCGTTTGACCCGTCCCATGAAGAACCATTCCCGGATACGATTCGAGTAGACCGACGTTCGCGAACGTCATATCAACTCGTCCCCCGAGTGCCCCGTACACATCCATCTGGGTCGCCCCCCGATCGATCGCCAATTGAAGCGCAATCTCGAGGTCGGTCACATCCTTTTCAGAAGGGTAACGTAGCGCCTCCTCAGGAGGTGGTCCGACAAACGAATCAAAGTCTCCGACGACGACGTCGACATCGATTCCTTCATCTAATAATCTTTGATATCCACCATCGACGCCGATGATAAAATCGGCATCACGCGGTAAGTCCGGAATAGGTTCCGGACTCGCCGCGACGATTAAGATGTTCATTGACGAATGTCCCGTGTCGCAACACGCGTGAATCGCGGAGCTGTCGTGAAGAGTAAGACTAATACGATGGCTGAGATGACAAACGACGGAACCATATACGTTGCGTTATAGCCAAGTGAATAAGCCACGACCGGACCCTTCGCATACTCAGCGAAAAAGACAATCCCTGAGATGACGTGAGCCGCATAACGCAACGCCGACCCGATCAATGCTCCGAGCACTAAATAGGTAGCGAGGGTCTTCGTCGCGCCTTGACCAGCGGCCTGTTTCACACGTCCGGCAAAGACGCCGGCCACGCCGACAAGTCCGTACGCGACCGTATAATCGAGCAAGAACTGAACTGGCGTAAAGATATAGGCTCCGAACAAGAGTTGAAGCGTCCCGACGAGCGCACCAGTCGCAAGTCCCCCTTTCAATCCGTGACGAAACGCCATCACAAAGATCGGGAGCATCGCCAGACTGATTGATCCCCCTTCTGGCAATCGGTATGGGATGAGTAAATCAAAAACTAGCCCAAGCGCTGCGAACAATGAAATTTCGATGAGTGCTTGTAATTTAAAACGTGATTTCATCTTTCTTCCTCCTTTATTGTGTGAACGACAAAAAGCAGCATGACGTAAACGCCATGCTGCTTGGATTCGCAACGTGCATTTTCGCCACATCCCTACGTCCGTGTGAACGGAACAGGTTCAAAGGGTTAGCGTATGCCTCTCAGCCACATCATGTGACACCCCTTGCGACTCTATCTTGTTGTTCTACCGTCGATTATACACGAGATGCGCCACGAATGCTATCGATGGCTGCTTTATAATCCGGTTGATTGTAAATGGCTGAACCGGCAACTAGGACATCTGCCCCTGCATCAATGCAACGTTTCGCCGTCTCTTCATTGACGCCACCATCGATTTCAATTTCAAAATCGAGCTGACGGTCTTTGCGAAGCTGACTGAGCGCCGAGATTTTCGGTACGACGGATTCAATGAACGCTTGTCCACCAAACCCTGGATTGACGGTCATGAGTAATACCATATCGACATCTTGAAGGATATGTTCAATCGTAGAGAGCGGTGTGTGCGGGTTCAAGACGACCCCACATTTCGCCCCTGCCGCTTTGATTTGCTGCAAGACTCGATGTAAATGGTTCGTTGCTTCCACGTGAACCGTCACAATGTCTGCCCCCGCCTTGACGAAATCTTCGACATAGCGTTCCGGTTGATCAATCATCAAATGCACATCGAGAACCATGTCTGATTTTTTGCGCAAGCTCGCGAGGACTGGTAGCCCAATCGAGATGTTCGGCACGAACTGCCCATCCATCACGTCAAAATGGATATAATCCGCCCCCGCATCTTGAACGGCTTTCACTTCAGTCTCCAAATTGGCAAAGTCGGCTGCTAAAATTGATGGTGCGATTTTAATCATCTGTCAATACCTCCGTTTACGATCGTTTAACTCCTCCATAAAGGTAACATAATTCTCATAACGAGTTGAAGCAATTTTGCCATCTTCTACGGCTTGTTTAATGGCACAGCCCGGTTCATTGATATGGACGCATCCCCGGAACTTGCAATCGTCGTGACGTTCCACAAATTCTGGGAAGCACCATCTTAGTTCATCCGCCTCGAGTTCTTGCGGAAACTCGAGACTAGAAAATCCTGGCGTATCCGCCACAAGCCCGTCGGCCAATTGAATGAGCGTGACGTGACGCGTCGTATGTTTCCCACGACCGAGTGATTTGGAAATTTTCCCTGTGGCCAATTCGAGTTCAGGCGCGACTGCGTTTAAAAGCGAACTCTTCCCTACACCTGTTTGACCGGCAAACACGCTCGTCTTCTCTTTGAAGAGTCCCCGTACTTGATCGACCCCATCCGAAAGCTCCGTCGACGTTTCAATCACGTCATATCCGATGGCACGATAGCGGGCGACCGCCTCTTGAATCGGTCCGGTCTCTTCTTCACTGAGTAGGTCCATCTTCGTTAACACGATGATTGGATGAATCTGTTTGGATTCGATCAATACGAGGAATCGGTCAAGCAAATGATAAGAAAACGCCGGTTCTTTCACAGAAAAAAGTAGAAATGCCTGATCGATGTTGGCGATTGGTGGGCGGACGAGATGGTTTTGACGTTCCTCCACCTCTAAAATATAGCCCGTCCCATCTTCTTGATCTTGAATGACAACGTCATCGCCGACGACAGGTGAGATGTTTCGTTTCCGAAAATTTCCTCTCGCCCGACACCGAATCTCTTGATTCGACTCGGTCATCACATCATAAAACCCGCCTTGTAAGCGAATAATCGTTCCTTTCAATATGACTACCTCCCTTAAAAAAGAGGTGACGACACCGTCACCTCTTTATTGTGCCTCTTTGGCCTGTGCATATGTGACTGAATCCGTTCGGACGATTTCACCATCGACTTCAATCGTTGCGGTCCCGACTTCGTCCGGGGCAATAACGAGCGTATACGAATACGTTGTCGTCTCTGTGATGTTATCCCGTAACACTTCAATTTCACCGCGCGCATCGACCGTGCGAATCACGACCTCGACGGCTTTCGGTTTCTTGTCTTTGTCCGGTTGCTCGACTTCGACGCTCACTTCACGTTCGATGGAGACGTCCGTCGGTTCAACCCCTTCCGATACGATGACCGTAAGTTCCGTTCCCGGATCGACTGCCGTACCCGCCGTTGGAAGTTGACGGATGATTTGACCTTTAGGAACACTTGTCGAAAACTCATCCCGTCTCACGATTTTTAACTTGTTTTGATCGGCATAAGTCGATGCCTCGTCAAACGTATATCCCGCGAGATTCGACAGTTCGACTTTGTTGCTTCCTGTCGACACGACGAGCGTCACCGTCACTTCTGAAGGAACGACTTCCTCGCCTGGGTCGAGGGATTGCGAAATTACATCTCCGCTAGCGACTGTTTCCGAAGCTTCTGTTTTGATTTCAAGGTCACTGAATGCCAGATCTTTTAACATGCGTTCAGCTGCTGTTTGGGACAATCCCTCCACATTCGGCATTTCGACGGTTTCTTTCCCGGCCGAAACGACGATGGTCACCGTCGTGCCTCGTTTTGGTTTACGCCCTTGTTGTGGGTTTTGCGAAATGACCTCACCTTCTTCGACGTCATCGCTCGCCCGCTCCGTCACTTCGACGACGAAATCGGCATTCTCAAGTTCAGAAGTGGCATCTCCGATACTCATTCCAACGACATCCGGAACGACGGCTCGTGACATTTCATCGGCGACCACGTATGCTGCAATGCTCCCCCCAATCAGGAGCAACACGAGTAAAATCCAAATCCACCATTTGCGTTTCTTCTTTTTGACCGGAGTCACCGCTTCAGGTTCCTGTTCGCTAGACGCTGTGACCGGGGTCGGTGTTACCGGTGTCTCTGGTTTTTCTTCAGGCATGACCGGTGTCATGACGAGCGTTTGATCGAATTCATCCTGACTGGCCGAAACACGTCTCGGCTCATTGGCGCGTTCACGGCTTAATGACGTCATGCAATCTTTTTTAAAGGCTGCGACCGAAACATGACGGGCACCTGGTGACTTGGACAATGCTTGCATGACACAGTTTTCGAGTGCCTGTGGAATATTCGGATTTAAGTCCATCGGTCGAATCGGTTCGTCTTGCAAATGTTGAAGGGCGACGGCGACGGGTGTCTCGCCAATGAACGGGACACGACCTGTCAACAATTCGTACAGTACGGCACCGAGCGAATAAATATCTGACTTTTCATCAGCAAATTTACCGCGCGCTTGCTCAGGTGAGAAATAATGGACCGAGCCGAGTACGGACATCGTATGCGTCAACGTCGCATTCGACATCGCCACGGCAATCCCAAAATCGGTCACCTTCACGTTACCGTGCTGATCGATCATCATGTTCTGCGGCTTGATATCACGGTGAATGATTCGATTTGCATGGGCATGGTCAATCGCATCACAAATCTGTCCCATGATGCGTAGCGCTTCATCGACAGATATGTATTCTTCTTGCAAGTATTGTTTTAACGTCACCCCATCGACATGCTCCATGACGATATAGTACAAATCTTCTTCATCGCCGACGTCATAGATCGCCACGATGTTTGGATGGTTCAGACTCGTAGCCGCATGGGCTTCTCGCTCGAACCGACGTATAAATTGTTCGTTATGTGAGAATTCAGATCGCAACACCTTGATGGCGACGGTTCGGTTTAAGATCTCGTCATGAGCCCGGTAGACATTTGCCATGCCTCCGCTGCCGATTTGTTGTTCGATCCGATAACGATCGTTGATTCGTTCTCCGCTTCGCATCGGATTCATCCTCTCTTTCTATCTGTGAATTGAACGAGGGCGACCGTGATATTGTCGCTTCCTCCCAATTGATTGGCTTCTGAAATGAGTTGCTCCGCTTTTTGTTCGGCGGATGCCGTTTGTTGTAATACGTGTTGAATCGCCACATCGGTCATGTGTGTCGTCAATCCATCCGTACAAATTAAAATCACATCAAACTCAGGGTCAGCGAGCACTTGCACGTCAGGTTCGACTTGTTCGCTTGAACCGATTGCCCGGGTGATGACATTTCGTTTCGGATGAACCCGCATCTCTTCTTCCGTCAATTCACCGAGTTGTTTGAGCACATTGACGTAAGAATGGTCCTCCGTAAGACGTCTTAACTCATTCGCCTGGAGCGCATAGACGCGACTATCTCCGATATGGACGATGACCACCGTTTCTTCATTCCAACAAACAGCTGCCACAGTCGTTCCCATCATGACAAGATTCGACTGCTTCGCAAATTGCAACACTTGATCGTTCGCCAAATCGATGTGGTGGCGGAACCATCGTTCGATTTCGACAGGGGTTGCCGGGAGAGACGGGAACGCCCGTCTAAACTCTTCAATCACGATTTGACTCGCGACCTCTCCCGCTGCATGCCCACCCATTCCGTCTGCAACCAGGGCAATCCCGGTTATGGCATCACCTAAGATTAAAACTGCATCCTCATTTTGTGTGCGTACTTGTCCACGATCTGTTCGAAATGCTAATTCCATCTTTCTGATTACCTCGTTTCTTGTTCGCGCTCCTTCGCTCGAAGCTGTCCACAAGCGGCATCGATGTCCGACCCTTGCTCGCGACGGATTGTCACGTTCACATTGCGGTCTTTGAGCACTTTTTCGAAGGCAAAGATTTGAGCTCGCGGTGTCCGTACATAGTCACGTTCGAGTACATGGTTGACAGGAATCAAGTTGACGTGACATTTGATTCCTTTTAACAGGTCTGCCAAGAGATGGGCATATTCTTCCGTATCGTTGACACCACCAAAGAGTCCATATTCAAACGTGATGCGACGTCCGCTCTTCTCCGTGTAATAACGGACCGCATCCATCAACTTGTCCAAGTCAAAGGCACGGTTGATCGGCATGAGCTTAGTACGCAATTCCGTCGTCGGTGCGTGAAGTGAAATGGCGAAGTTGATTCGCATACCTTCATCGGCAAACTTGTAAATCTTTGGAACAATCCCACTCGTCGATACCGTGATGTGTCGTGCTCCGATGTTGAGTCCATTGTCATGGTTGACAGTACGTAAGAAACGCATTAACTCATCGTAGTTATCGAACGGTTCGCCGATTCCCATGACGACGATAGAGTCGACGCGCTCTCCTGTCGCGTCTAATGCACGTTGTACGTCGAGCACTTGGGCTGTGATTTCCCCGGCTTCTAAGTTTCGTTTCAAGCCGCCGAGTGTCGAGGCACAGAACGTACATCCGATCCGGCAACCGACTTGTGTCGTGACACAAATCGAATTTCCGTATTCGTGACGCATGAGTACCGTTTCAATTGAGTACCCGTCCTGAAGTTCAAACAAGAACTTGATTGTGCCGTCTTGGGATTCCTGCTTGACCAATTCTTTTAACGTCGTCAATTGGAACGATGCCTCTAATTTGTCGCGAAGCGCTTTCGGAACGTTGGTCATATCATCAAAAGTCGTGACCCGTTTGACGTACATCCAATCATATAATTGTTTCGCACGGAATGCCTTTTCTCCTGCCTCGATCACCCATGCCTCAAGTTCGGGGAACGTCAACGAATAAAGTGACGGTTTTGCGCCTACGAGTGGATTCTTTTCTACTGCTTTTGGATTCATCTTTTATACCTCTTTCTTAAATGCGGCGATATAGAAGCCGTCGGTCCCGAATGTCGTCGGTAATAATTTTAGTTCAGCACGGTCCGATTCCATCATCGGACGAACAGATTGTGGGAGACGACCTTTGAGCGTTTCGTCCCACATCAACCCTTTCGACAGAATATAGTCAGCCTGCGTCTCATTTTCAGACGGGTCGATTGTACATGTCGAGTAAACTAGCGTACCACCTGGTTTGAGCAGTGGCAATACGGCATCAATGATTTGTCTTTGTATCTTTGGTAAGTTTTCGAGTTGAGCTTTGTCCTTCGTCCATTTAATATCCGGCTTTCGACGAATGACGCCAAGGCCCGAACAAGGGACATCTAAAAGAATCCGGTCAAAACTCTCTTCTTCAAACCGTTCACCTGCTAAACGAGCATCAAGGGCAAGTGCGGTCACTCCATTGATGTGTAGACGTTTCGCTTGTTGGTCAATCAATTTTGCTTTGTGCGGATGAAGGTCAAGCGCGGTGAGCGACCCACCTTGCATCCGCTCTGCCGTATGCATCGCCTTGCCGCCTGGTGCGGCACATGCGTCTAGGATGACATCGTCTTTCGACACGCCGAGTGCATCCGCGACAATCATAGAGCTTTCATCTTGAATCGATAGGAAACCTTCCTCGATAAATGGGGTCGCATGGACATTCCCAGACTCTACGACGAGTCCATCTGCCGACAGTTCCGAACGTGACGTCATGACGCCAGCATCAGCCAACCGGTTCATCATCTCATCCACTGAAATGCGCTTTCGGTTGACCCGAATCGTAACAGGAGCAGGTTCATTGTTTAATCGGCAAATCGCTTCTGCCGTTTCCACACCATATAACTCAATCCAATCTGATACGAGCCATTCCGGATGACTGTGCTCGATGGCGATTCGTTCTGCATCGGTCAAGCCACTAAAGTCCGGAAACCCTTCCCGAAGCACATTTCGTAACACCCCGTTTACGAATTTGCTCGTTCCGAGGTGATGACCTCGTTTTTTCGCGATTTCGACCGCCTCGTGTAGGACGGCCCGGTCGGGTACTTTATCAAGATAGAAGAGTTGATAAACGCTCATCCGAAGAAGCGGGAGGACAAACTTGTCTAGCTTCTTCGGCGAACGGATGCGGTCTTTCAAAATATAATCGAGCGTCCCTTTGCGACTGAGCGTCCCATATACGAGTTCGGTATAGAGACCGACATCTTTTGGGGCAACTTTTTTTTGTTTCAATGTATCATTGACGGCAATCGTCGAATACGCGCCGCCTTGTTCAATTTTCATTAGCGTATCAAGCGCTGCTTCACGTACGTTCATGAGTTCCTCCTAATCGGTCGCCAATCCGTAGCTTTTGTCCGGTACCACGCATGAAGGTTGCACCATCCATCCGTTTCTTACCTGCAGGTTGCAAATCGGTCACTTTGATGGCGACGTCGTTCCCTGTCGCCACGACAAATCCGTCTTCTTCCAGACGAACGACTTCTCCCGGCTGTCCCGAACCTGTCGTTTTCTCTCCCATGAACAATTTCACACGTTCACCGTCAAACGTTGAATAGGCCGTCGGGAATGGGTTCATTCCTCGAATATGGTTGTAGATGGACTCGCCGTTCATTGTCCAATCGATCTGTTCACGCTCACGGCTGATGTTCGGGGCAAACGTCACGTCTCGCTCGTCTTGAGGCACCGCCTCAATCCACCCTTCCAAGAAGGCCGGAAGCGTACGGATCAGAAGATCGCTTCCTGCTACAGCCAGTTTATCAAATAAAGACCCGACTGTATCCGTCTCTTCAATAGGTACGATGGTATTGGCAATCATGTCCCCTGCATCTAACTTGTCGACCATGTACATGATCGTCACACCTGTCTCAGACTCCCCATCAAGAATGGCTTGATGGATCGGGGCACCTCCGCGATATTTCGGAAGGAGGGAGGCATGTACGTTGATGGCTCCGTGAGGCGGGGCTTCTAGTAAGGCGGTCGGCACGATTTGTCCGTACGCCGCCGTCACAATCAAATCAGGCTTCAGCTCTAAAATTTCTGCATAGTCTGTGCGCACTTTTTCAGGCTGCAACACGGGAATACCGTGACGAAGCGCACACTCTTTTACTGGAGTCGGCTTAAGTTCACGTTTTCGCCCGACCGGTTTATCCGGTTGCGATACGACACCTACGACATTGTATCCTTCTTCAAGCAGTCGCTCAAGTACCGATACGGCGAACGTCGGCGTCCCCATGAAGACGATGCGTTTGTCTTTTCCAGGGTTCGGGACGGCGAGCTTGTCTGTGAACAAGACGCCATCCAAATGATCCATCTCATGTTGAATCGCACGAGCGAAAAAGCCGCTCGCTTGAATCGTATGTGTCCGCCCTTTCAAATCTTGATTCTTGACGACGATCGACTCATGTCGTTCCACGAATCCGAATTCGCCTGGGATGCTCAAACATCCCTCTAGTCCAACTTCTCGACCGGATGTTTCAATGATTTCCGGGTTGATCAAGACGAGCGGTCCCGTCTCATCATCGGTATGGACGACCGCGAGCCGCTGGTTCAAATTGACTTGCGGTGCCGCGACACCAACTCCGTCATACTCATACATCGTATCAAACAATCGGTCGACAGTCTGACGCAATTTTTTATCAAACTTTGTCACCGGTTCGCACGTTACGCGCAAAATGTCATTCGGTACTTCTACTACTTTATACATGTCTCTCCACCTCACATGAATACGTATGGGTTCACATCGATACTCATTTGATATTCTTTCTTGCTGATTGCTTTGGCTCTCGCTTGCTGTAATCGTGCCAGCTCGGCGTAAAGCGTATCGGGTTGTTTCGTTTTAATGAATACTTGATAACGATAGGCGTTCTTCAATTTCGATAACGGTGCCGGCATCGGTCCATTCAAGCGACTATTCTCCACGTGTGCTTGTAAAAAGTCTGATGCGAACAATTCTGCCTCGGCCTTGGCGACAAGGGGATTTTCCGCCGAAAACGTGACGAGCGTTAAAAACCAGTAAGGAGGATGATTTCCGACTTGTCTGAGTCCCATCTCTTTGGCGAAAAATGTCTCATAATCATGTTCACTCGCAGTCTCGATCACATAATGGTCCGGGTTATACGTTTGGACGAACGCCTCACCCGGAAGTTTTCCGCGCCCGGCTCTTCCTGCCACTTGCGTGACAAGTTGGAAGGTGCGTTCGGTCGCCCGAAAGTCAGGCATCCCGAGTGTCGCATCCGCCGCGAGTACCCCGACGAGGGTGACGTTTGGGAAGTCGAGCCCCTTGGCAATCATCTGCGTGCCAAGTAAGATGTCGGCCTCCCCTTCTTCGAAACGACGCAACAACTGCTCATGTGAACCTTTTCGAGACGTCGTATCCTGGTCCATTCGGATGATGCGCGCTTCTGGAATCCGGTTCAACAGTTCCGTCTCGATTTTTTGTGTGCCCGACCCGAACTGTTTGATTTTCTTACTATTGCAGGATGGACACGTCGAAGGCATACCGACCTCGTAACCGCAGTAGTGACACTTCAACCGATCTCCATATTGATGATATGTCAAATTGACGGCACAATGCGGACATGTCATGCCTTCCCCGCAGTCCCGGCACATGACGAACGTCGTGAATCCACGACGGTTCAATAAAATGACGCACTGCTCTTTTTTCTCGATCCGGTCGAGAATCCCTTGGAACAATTCTTCCGAGAACATCGTCGTATTGCCTTTCGCCAATTCACGGCGCATATCGATAATGTGGACCGGTGGCATCTCTCCACCGTACCGTTCTTTCAAGTGTAAGTAGCGATACACACCCTTTTGCGCTCGGGCGTAGGACTCGAGGGAGGGTGTCGCACTCCCCAACACGACGGGACACCCATGATAGCGGGACCGCCAGATGGCAACATCACGCGCATGATAGCGCGGGTTCTCTTCTTGCTTGTACGTCGTCTCGTGCTCTTCATCTAAGATGATGAGACCGAGTCGGTCGAGCGGGGCAAAGATTGCAGAACGGGCACCGACGACGACGTCGACTTCATTTCGTTTAATCTTACGCCACTCGTCGTACTTCTCACCTTTAGACAGAGCGCTATGCAGCACGGCGACCCGATTGCCGAAACGACGTTTGAAGCGTTTGACCATCATCGGGGTCAAACTGATTTCGGGAACGAGTAAGATGGCTTGTTTCCCTTCATCGATGACTTGTCCGATTGACTCTAAATAGACTTCGGTCTTCCCGCTTCCCGTCACACCGTGGACGAGTAACGTCTCACCCGCGTCAGCCTCATGAATGGCCCGAACCGCGTTGGCTTGACTGTCGTTCAATTGAACCGATTCCTCGACTTGCTCGATTGTCGCGTACGGGTCACGATTCAACTCGACCTCGGTCAATCGAACCGCTCCGAGTTCCGCAAGTTTCTGCAGTTGTGGGCGAGTCAGCCCAATTTGGCGAAGTGCCGACCAATACATGCGTGGGGTCTCCTCAAGTTGGCGGACCGCTTCTAGTTGTTTTTTCGCACGTTTCGAGACGACTGTCGCATCGAGGAGTTCGACGACGACGTCGGTCTTAACGGTCTTCTTTTCTTTTAAGACAGGTGCTAAGGTCAGCTCCCCTTTTTTAGCGAGTCCTAGAATGACTGACTGAACTTCTTTCGGATACTCCGATAAATGCGTTCCGAGACGGACCCCATCAGGGACTTGTCCTTCTTTGATTTCTTTGTCATAACTGACCTTGAGCGCGGCCGGAAGCATCGCAAGCAGGGCGGATGAACGAAAGCAAAGTGTCGT
This sequence comes from Exiguobacterium sp. s163, assembly GCF_018617135.1. Classification (GTDB taxonomy): domain Bacteria; phylum Bacillota; class Bacilli; order Exiguobacteriales; family Exiguobacteriaceae; genus Exiguobacterium; species Exiguobacterium profundum. The sequence continues at coordinate 300,928 of NZ_JACSJN010000002.1, read as the reverse complement.
CTCTTTCACATGGATGGATAAAGCGAGCAGTTCGTCAGTGAGTGAAGATTCCTCATCTAACAGCGCTTCTAACGGTTTCAATCCTTCCCTCGTCCCATCTGACGTACCGACGACAATCCCGAGCAGACGACGGGACCCGAATGGGACAGAGACGCGCATGCCCGGTTCAATCAAAGCTTCAAATTGTTCAGGTACTTCATAATCAAACGGACGGTCAATCGTGATCACCGGTGCATCGACATGTACATGTGCAATCATTGGACCGCTTCCTTAAAATGTGTGAGCAACTCGAACGCCAACGCTTTCTTCGATTGTTTCGGAAGTCTAAGTGACGTCCCGTCAGCTTGGAACAAGACGACTTCATTGTCGTCCGCCCCGAATCCGACGTCACTGCCAGACACATCGTTCGCCACAAGGTAATCGACGTTTTTTCGCTTCAGCTTAGCTGCCGCGTGCTCCTCGAGTCGTTCCGTCTCAGCAGCAAATCCGACCAACACTTGATGGGTCTTCTTCTCACCGAGTGATTTTAAAATGTCTGTCGTTTCTTCAAGTTCGATCATGAGTGGACCGTGAACTTTTTTATGTTTTTCCGAATGCACCGTTTTCGGACGATAATCCGCAACTGCCGCCGATTTCACGACAAGGTCTGAAGCCTCAAAGCGGCTCGTCACTTCGCGCAGCATCTCCTCACATGACTTGACGGGAACCGCTGTCACGCCATCTGGGACAGGAACTTGAAGCGGGCCATGGACGAGCGTGACACGGGCGCCCATGTCTCGAGCCACCTCAGCGAGTGCGACGCCCATTTTTCCAGACGAATCATTGGATAAGTAACGGACGGGATCGATGCGTTCGACAGTCGGGCCAGCCGTGATCAAGACATCTTTTCCAAGATATAGTTTCGGAACGAATTGGCTTTCGATGATGC
>NZ_JACSJN010000001.1:0-25949 GCF_018617135.1 Exiguobacterium sp. s163 | reverse complement strand
GGGCAGTGGTGAGAGACAAACTAAGTTGTGAGTTGACGACTAGAGAGATTATGGAGAAACACGGAATCAAAAATGAATTCCAGATTCACACATGGATGAGATGGTATCGGTCCAATGAAATCTATCGATTCGGCCAACCGATCGGTAAGCAGTACACCTACGGACTCGGTCCTGATTCCGCCAGCGAGGATGACAAGAAAGAGCGTCAACTATCCCACCTGAAGACGGAGAACGAAATCTTAAAAAAATTCATGGAGATCGAAAGAGAGTTGAGAAAGAAGTAGTCCTAAAGGTTGTAGAGCTCCTGAGGAGCAAATATACAGTCACGACAATCCTACGTGTGATAGACGTTCCGCGGGCAACCTATTACCGTTGGGCCAGAGAACCGGTGAAGCACCCTTCGGTGCTAGAGCAAACAATCGTCGCAGTATGTAAGCTTACAAAGTATCGATATGGACATCGAAAGATAAAGGCCCTGTTAGAACAAACCTATGAATTGGCATCAAACCGGAACACCGTACAGAGAATCATGAAGAAGCACCATCTCCAGTGTCGGATCAAACCCAAACGAAAATGGAAGTCTCAGGGTGAGAGTATCGTCATTGCCCCTGACCTTCTCAAGCGAGACTTCACTGCCAGTAGACCGAATAAGAAGTGGATGACGGACATCACCTACATCCAATACGGGGGCACGACGAAGTACCTCTCCACGATCATCGACCTATTCAACAATGAGATTGTTGCCTATAAGCTATACGATCATCAACAGACGCCCCTCGTCATCGATACGTTAAGGATGGCGTTGGAGAGTCGGAACAATCCCGAAGGGGTTATCATCCATTCAGATCAAGGAAGTGTCTATACATCATATGCCTTTCAAGATTTCGTAAAGAGGAAGTATCTGACGAGCAGCATGTCTCGAAGAGGCAACTGTTGGGATAATGCGGTGATCGAATCGTTTCATTCGAACTTGAAGTCTGAGGTGTTCCAGTACGTCAAGTTCAACTCGTTAAGCGACTATGAAGTGCGTGAGCGGGTGAATAATTACTTAACTTACTACAACGAAGAACGTATCCAAGAAAAATTAGGCTACCTCACACCGATAAAATATGGCGTGGCGGTAGCCTAATCAAGGTATTTTTATTAGTGTCTCATATAGCTAGGTCAGTCTAATCTTTTCTTTTTTTTAGGTTACAAATAGTTCATTGGGTTGACACTATTCGCTGCAGAATAACTGCTGTATTTATAACTGTTTTTATGAATCTCAAAGTGCAAATGATTTCCGAACGAGTTTCCTGTATTCCCAACTGTTCCAATCTTCATACCTTTAGAGACTGTCTGACCACTTTTTACCGAAAGGCTGTTCATATGAGCATAAACGGTTACGTATTTTTGATTCTGTAGACTATGTGAAATCATAACGTGTTTACCGTATGCACCGCTGTTTTTAGATGTAATGACTTTTCCACTGGCAGAAGCGTAGACGGGTGTGCCTTTTGCTGCAGCTAGATCAACGCCATTATGGAATGTATAACCGTAAGCACCATTAGAGTTTCCGTATCCTTGGGTCAGCCGACCTTCTGTAGGAGAAGCAAAAAGAGAGTTATTATATGATGTTTTTTTGGCAACGTGGCTCTTATATTTTTTTAGGTAAGAACTATAGATATACCGTGTGTTTCCTTTGTAAAGTACTTTTGTCCAAGCTCCTTTTTTTCCTAAATAAGAAAAGGTCTGCCCAGTGTTAGTGATGCCGACAATTTTGTGATTAAGAGAAGGACCAGTCCGAACACGAAGATCGTCTGTCTTCACTTTTACGTTATATGCACTACTTGCTTCGACTTTTGGACTATGCATCGAAAAAGTTGTTGTGAGTAAGACACTAGAAGCGATAAGTATTACCTTGTTTTTCATTAGTTGTACTCCTTTAAAGATAAAGATACAGTGACGAACGATTTGTTAAAAGGAGTATAGCATCACTATATTACAAAAAAGTATATCAAATTCATTTCAAAAATTGACAAGAGATTTAATCAAAAAATGCATAGTTTTTTCACAAACGGATTTTATGATAAAAATTAAACACATTTCTTTTTTATAAATATTCCAAAAAATAGATTTATTTTTTGTGTGTAGGAAAAATTTGATGGAATTATCTTTTTTGTTAGCTTTTGGGCAGGGTTTTTATCTTTCATTTCGCCATGTTGTCTGGCTTTATATCCCGTTTTTTTATCTTACATTACAGAGGTTTCAGTTAGAGAGTTAAAAGAAAATGAAAAGTGGAACTGGAATGGAGTTCCCCATACATTAGTTTTCCTACTTGGATTTTCGAGCGTATTTTTAGTGATGGGTTTTTCAACGTCATACTTGGCTGATTTTTTTATAGTGTATAAAGATGTTTTACAGATGAGCGGTGCACTTATTTTATTCATATTTGGTGTTATTCTAACTGGTCTATGGACTCCAACATTTTTACTTAAAGAGCGAAGATTGAACTTAGGAACAAGAAAGCGTGGCTATATCGGAACGCTTTTGGTCGGAGTCGGATCAGCTGCTGGATGGACTCCTTGTACAGGACCAATTCTCGCTGGAGTTATTGCTTTGATTGCCACAAATCCTGGTAATGGATTTTTATATATGCTCTTTTATGTTCTAGGTTTCTCCATTCCATTTTTCTTAATGTCGTTTTGGGTCGGGAAATCAAGATATTTAATGAAGTATTCTTCAAAGGTTACAAAAATAGGTGGAGGGTTTATGATTTTATTAGGTATCATATTGTATTTCGATGGTCTAACGAAACTAACTACAATATTGATTGATTTTACAGGGTTTAGAGGGTTCTGACGCTCTATTTTCTATTTCAAGAGGAGATGCATCGTAAATGTTTCGTAAAAATGTCCTGATGATGGGAGTAGAGGAAAACTGGAAAGTGATGGAGAACATAAAACAACTTAAACCCTCAGGTATAGATATTCATATTTCTTCAAAAGAAGGATGGGTTCGAAAGCTACTTCCTGATTTTAAATATTTTGATTCATTTTCAAAAAAAGAATCAGAAGAAGGGTATATTAGTAATCTCATTGAATATTGTACTTCTCAAAAAATAGGCTGGATTATTCCTTTAAGCGAACAAGAAGCAACTACGCTATCGAAACACAAGTTAAAAATGAGAGAAAATAACGTAATGTTTATAACATCCTTTGATTTGGATAAAACAATACTTCATGATTCATTTTCGGTTCAAGGTAATACCTTTACTTACTCTTTTGACCAAATAAAGAATGCGCCTGAAGGTGTAAAGCTGGGGAAAATTGATGCATATATCGATTATCGATCTGATGAAGTGATTTGCTGTTTTATGAGAGAAGAGTATGAACGGTACCAAGATACTGTTCTTTCATACGAGGTGTTTGCCAACTCGATTTTAGAGGAGTGCGTAGCAATAATTGCTCAAAGGCTTAATATAAAGGGTTCTTTTTCTTTCGATTATCAACGTGATTCGGAGGGGATGTATACGATTACAAAAATAGAATGTTTCATGACGCATTCTACTCGTGAGGCTATTTTTAAAGATTATGATTTCGCTAATTATTTGTGGAGCAATATTCAAGGAATTGTCCTTTTAAAAGAATCAAATGATAAAAGCTCTTTTGTGTATCGCCTAAATGAAGAATACTTTCTTTTCTAAATCTCAACAGTTTGTTTTTATATGTAATCATCTTAAATGAGAAAGGTACTTTATGAATAAACTTTCATTTAAAATAACGTTATTTTATTTTTTCGGGATTCTCATGATTTTCATTCTCTCATCTGCTATTGTATACAACATTCTTGAGCATCAACAAGTAGAAAGTGAACTGGAGAGCCTTCAAGAGAGAGGCAATAGTCATCGAGATGTTCTTTCCACTAACTTCGACAAGCAAACAGTTGAACACGTTGTTTTAATGGAGGAAAAGGCGATGACTGATGTGATTATCTTAGACAAAAATAATCAAGTCGTCGATTCATCTAACGACGCTGAACAATTTTTGAACCTGGATTGGATTCAAAAAAAGGATGGAATCGTAGAAGGTAATTGGAGAGAAGGCAAATTTTTAGTGACGGTGAGTAATATTGAAGATGGCGGTCAAATAATCATGTTAGAGCCGACGAAGTATATACAGCATTTGATGGGGGAATTGAAACAACAAGTAGTGTTCTCTCTATTCTTGTTAGTACTTTTTCTATTAGTAAATGTTTATTTTTTGAGTTATATCATTATAAAGCCACTTTTATCAATGAAAGAGGCGACGGTAAAGTTAAGTCAAGGCGAGGTGCTGAAAATCAGAGAAGCTGAGAGAAGCGACGAAGTAGGAGATTTAGCACGAGCGATCACTAAGTTATCTGTTGATTTACGTCACATTCAAAATACAAGAAAGCAATTTCTGACTTCAATCACACATGAATTGCGTACGCCGATTACCTACATCAAGGGATATGCAGGACTCCTCAAAAAAGACGAATCGAGATTTGGAGATATTATCTATGAGGAATCCGAAAGACTTCAAGAACTGATTGAGGATTTGTTTGAACTTGCTAGATTGGAAGAGCCACATTTTCAAATAGATCCTCAGATTACAGAGATGAATGATTTCTTAAAACAGATCAGTGAAAGAATAATTGTTAAATTTGAGGAGAAACAAGTGAAATTAATTCTTCAAATTAATAAAACTCCCATCTACAAAGAGATAGACCAAGCTAGATTCGATCAGGTTCTCTTAAATTTACTGGATAACGCGCTAAAATATACACATGCGAACAAACGCGTATTTTTAAAACTTGATGAAAACTTTATTGAAGTTACGGATGAAGGTGGTGGTGTGGATGAACAATCACTCCCGTATCTTTTTGATCGTTTTTATCGAGTAGATTCTTCACGAAATCGTGAAACAGGAGGTACTGGGCTCGGTCTGGCTATCACGAAAGAAATAGTTGAAGCGCACAAAGGGACCATCGTAGCTATTAATGTAGAAAACGGGCTGAAGGTTGTCATTGACTTGAGGGGGATTCCAGGATGAGAACCATTGCTTTGGTAGATGATGAGAATCGAATGTTAGAACTGATCGAACTGTATCTGCAAGACAGTTATACCTGTATTAAGCTGAACAGCGGAAAAGAGATATTGAACTTGATTGATGTAGATGAGCCTGACTTAATCATATTAGATGTGATGATGCCTTTAATGGATGGTTTTGAGACTTGTCAAAGGATAAGAGAAGTTTCGAATGTACCAATCATTTTATTGACAGCACTCGACGGAAAAGAAGAAATCGTAAAAGGATTGCAACTGGGAGCAGATGATTACATTGTGAAACCGTTCGACGAGGCGGAATTGAAGGCAAGAATTCAATCGATTTTCAGACGAACTACAGTTTCTTCAGGATCAAAAATCGAATCGTCGGGTCTAATCTTAAATGAAGACGCCCATGAGCTGTATTACGATAATCATTTAGTCAAAGTCACACCAAAAGAATTTTCATTACTTGCTAAATTATTAAAAAATCCAGAACGTGTCTATTCAAGAGAGGAACTGCTCTCAAGTTTATGGTTAGCAAATGAGTGGACAGATGAACGAACGGTCGATTCTCATGTAAGAAACTTAAGAGAAAAGCTTAGGAAACTCGAGTTTCCTATTGAAGAACACTTTCGCACAGTATGGGGAATTGGTTACAAGTGGGTTCCTTAAATAAGGAGAAAGAAGACAAGAGAGGAACGGTTAAAAAACCGTTCCTCTCTTGTATATCGTTTATTCTGCAGATAGTTCGTCTTCAGTCACCCATTTATGATTTTTCACTTCTTCACCTGTAGTCGATTCAAAATCAATCATATACACTGTTGTTTGCTTAGCTGAATCGATAGTGGCCGTAGCGTCCTTCATTCCTCCCATATGATCCGCGTCTACTTTTACTTCATCGCCTACTTCATAAGGAGATGACTTGGCATCTACAATCTCTTCTTGAATAATCCATTTATGATCCGTGACGCGTTTCCCGCCATTTGTAGGGTCATAAGAAATGCTATAAGCAGTAGTATCATAAGCACCTACAATTTTAGCCTCAGCCCCTTTCATGCCTTCCATATGTGCTTCTTTGATCATCGCCATGTCGCCAACTTTAAATTTAGGGTTTTTAGCCTCTTGGAGCCCTTTCGGAACCTCTTTCGATCCAGACATGTCCATCGTCGAATGATCCATACCATCCATATTTTTATCCATGCTTCCTGTTGATTTAGAATCATCACTATTGCTTCCGCACGCAGCGAGTGCTAAAGAAAGCGAAGCAGCCATAGTTGTCATAATAATCTTTTTCTTTAATTTCATAAAAATTACCTCCAATTGCTTTTTTATGCTTTCCATAGACTCTATCACATAAATTTGCAGAAACATTGCAGAGAGCAGAAAAGTAACACATTGAAAAAAAACTATAAAATTCATGGGTAGAAAGACATAGTTCTTTCACAATCATTCTTTAAGTTAAAGATAATAATTGATTGGAAGGAATGATCCATATGAAGATAACATGGTTAATCGCAACTATCGGTATCTTCACTCTCATGATTATAGTGGGCGGTTCGTATTTACTTCTTACCCGAGGTACTATGTCAAACAACAAACAGCACATGGGATCTATGATGAATGGAGGAAACACTACTACAAATCAGAATATGATGGAAGGTATGGGACATGGTGCGAGTGTCGATTTAAAATCAACTGAAGAAAAAGAGCGACGATTAAACATCCCTAAGATACTAAAAGCCGATCGTGAAACCAAGAATTCCATTCAATACACGATTGTCGCTAAACAAGGGGAAACAAAGTTCTTTCGAGATGCTAAAAAAAACTAAAACTCTAGGATATAACGGAAATTATTTAGGTCCTGTAGTGGAGTTAAAAAAAGGGAAAACAATAACAATCCGTACGGTGAATCGCTTATCAGAAGCCACTACATCCCATTGGCACGGTCTTGTTGTACCATCATCCGTAGATGGTGGACCACATCAGGTCGTGAAAGCTGGTGAGACGAAGGTAGTAAAGTTTAAAGTGAAGCAAAATGAATCGACATTGTGGTTTCATCCACATCCAATGGGTAAGACTGCTGAACAAGTATACAAGGGGTTGGCAGGATTGTTATACGTAAAAGATGAAAAAACTAAAGAGACGATGCTACCTCATAAATATGGTGAAAATGATATTCCATTAATTCTTCAAGATCGAAAAGTTAAAAATAGGAATGTCCTTGAATATGCTGATGTAGAAAAAATAGATGGGGCTTTAGGCGATACCCTCCTCGTAAACGGAACGATTAATCCGTATTTTAACGTGAAATGTTCGCAACTTAGGGTCAGGTTGATAAATGGTCCAATGCACGGAACTATGCAGTGAAGTTATCTGACGGCTCATCCTTTAAAAAAAATTGCTGATGATGGTGGTTACATCTCAAAAGCGAAAAACGTGAAAAAAATTGAATTAAGTCCAGGCGAACGTATAGAGGTATTGGTAGATTTTTCAAAAAGAAAAATTGGTGAGACTGTTTCATTTGAAACGAATGGAGTAAGGGTCGTTAACTTCAAACTGAAGGATAAACAAGGGGCGAACCTAAGTGCATTGGCGCTGAAAAATGGATATGAAAAGCCGCTAAAGACCTTGTCTACAGTGAATCAAAAATTAACTCTTTTCGGAATGGGCAAAAATGTTGAAATCAATGGGAAAAAGTTTGATAAGACGAGAATTGATATTAAGGCGAAACAAGGAGAATCGGAAATTTGGGAGGTCTATAATAAAAAAGACATGATGGGTGGAATGACTCATCCCTTTCACATTCATGGAGTCCAATTCAAAGTATTAGAGCGAAACGGACAGAAACTGGATAATCAAGAAACAGGTCTAAAAGACACTATCGCTATAAAACCAGACGAACGAGTTAAGATTCAGATGACTTTCAAGGAAAAAGGGGTATTTATGTACCATTGCCATATCCTTGAACATGAAGAGAACGGAATGATGGGTCAGTTGAAAGTGGACTAAAAAATAGGTGAATGTTTTCATCTTTTCTTCACAAACTAAGGGAATAGGCTTTGTGTAAGTCAAAAAAGACGGAAAATGGAGGTATTTTAGAATGAATACTGGACAACAAGAAATCTTAGGTGCCCTACACAACTGTATAGTGACTTGTAATGAATGCTTTGATGCGTGTTTGAGTGAACATCATGTTTCTTCGATGGCAGAGTGTATACGTCTAGACAGAGATTGTTCTGAAATTTGTAGTCTTTTAGTACAAACTATTTCTCGAAACAGCAGCAATATTGATGTTCTTGCAAGAAGCTGTGTTGAAATTTGTGAAAGATGTGCCGACGAATGTTCGAAACATGATCATGATCATTGTAAAAAGTGCGCTGAGGCCTGTAATGAATGTGCAAAAATCTGTCGTAAATTAATTGCTTAAAGCGAAGTGTTAAAAATGAAGGAGCATCTATGTCGCCATGCCGAAAAAGGTATGAGCTAAAAAGCTGATGCTCCTTTATCTATAAAAACTACGGTACTTAGTTATGAAAAATTTCATAACCTTTATAGACCAGTAGTATGGTGAGAAAAAAGAAGGATACATAGAGAGTAACGATTAAACTCTTCATAAATGCTTTCTATATAATCAACTCCATCCTATAGTTTGAGTTGATTATATAGAAAGTTCGTGAAAATAATGAGGAAATAGATTGACAATCATTTATTATTAAAAAATTCTAATGTAAGAGGTGGTGGCTAGGATGGATAAAATATTAATTGTTGATGATGAAATAAGAATGAGGCAATTATTAAGACTTTATCTAGAACAACAGGCATCTGTGCATGAGCTGGAAGCACTTCTACAACGAATCGATGTGAAGGACATCGAATTGGCCGGCGATATTCTCCAACTTTATGAAACTGAAGTAGGGAATACGGTCAACAACATGGCTCTCCTTGGACTAGGTGATCACATTAATTTTGCGGTCGAACGTGCGCGAAAAGGGATGAACTTCCGTTCTGCGTTAGAGTGGGAAATTAAGCAGTTGTATGCGAAAGAGTACTCGGTCGCATCGGCGGAGATGAGTTCGTGATCCTTTCGCCTTATCCTTTGGACTTCAAGAAAGCGACATTTAAATACGAGCTCTCAATCGGAGATGTGCCGGTGACGCTCGATGCTTCAATTGGAGAAGCTGCTTATCCGACAGACGGGGACTCACTAGAGACACTGATTTTGGTCGCAGATGATGCGATGTACATACAAAAATATACATGATTGAGTCACGACATGCCATGACTCGACAACAAAAGAGAGTGTACACGTTTCGACGTCGAAATGTATACACTCTTTTATATATCCATCAAAGTGGAGTCGAATCGATTGTCTGGAAAGCACTCTGTCCCTTTAGAAATATACACATCTCAAAGTATTGTCGTCGCTTTTGATTATATATGACCATATATCATTTTTTTGTATACAAAAATCTAGATTGATCAGGAGAGGTAATTATCGAGATTAGGCGGTACGAGCGTAAGGTTAAGAAGGGCTCGATGAACGCATCAAGGACTCTTCCAACAACCGAGACTCTTCTAATAGTTCTTTTAACGTATTGCTCTACGGGTTCAATGAGATTTGAGTATGTCCGATGCTTCCAAAACTGAACGAACGCTGCATCAATACACCCAGGAATGTCAGCTTGTCTGTACTCGTGTAAAACGATACGAATTCCGGGTCGTCGCTTAGCCTCGCCAGGAGGGCAGCCTCACGTTCTTGAGGGGGAAGTTGTTGAAAGACTGGATCACCGATCGATTGATAATAGGCGTCACAAGCGTAAACTAGTGTAAATTTAAGTTCGAGAGCAGCCGCGTGGTCATAGATGAGTTCAAAATGGCGAAGGTCGTTGTCATTCACTTGTGACAGAAGATGTAAGAAGAAAGCGGACTCACTATTCGCAGCGAGTTCTGGCCGGGCGAACACTTTCGCAGAGTAGATGGCCAATAGAATGGTCGACTGATAAGAGTGATTGGTCTCCGAAATCTCTTTGGCACGGGCGATGAACAGTTTGACGACATCATCGCGTGTCTTGAACTCATCCATGAGTCAGGACATGTTCTCGAGGGTCATATCGCCCTCCGAATACAGTTTCCATGCAAGATAGTCCATGAAGCGGTGTCGGTATCTCACATAAGGAGACTTTTCGAGCTCATCGGAAAGACTGACCGAGAGAAGTTTGATTGGGTTAGTTGCTATTTCACAAGCAAGGGCTCCGTAATGACCGAGTGGCACAGCAGACTCTAAAACAAGTTTAGGGGCATATTTGACGACTTTGCGGATTGGTTTTCGTTTCTTTCCCATATAGCATCCTCACACCTTCCTGTAAGGGCTGGTCAACAAACGATTGGACGTCAATAGTGGCCGAACAATTTTTTGAGAGACCTCCACTTCGGCGGGTAAGCATTGCTGCCGCTATAGGAACTAGTCTCCCCCCCTTCTTACAGACCTCCAACTTCCACTGGGTCCCATCGTGAGTGATTGTTTCTGTTTCTACGAACAACTCCGGCCAGAGATGCGTCTTAAAAGAATTGAATTTCTTTAAGACTTTTGCAGAGTCATCCTGGTTGTACCAACCGGATTCTATCCGTTGTTCCTCGCCAAACGTTTGAAGGATCAAGAGTTCTCGTTTAACGAAACCGTTCGAATGAAAAGTCAAAATGGACTCGTTATAAACGCCAAAACTCCCGATCCATAGCGTCACTTTCATGATAGGGTCTGTTAGTGTTAATTCACTAAGCGGAATGGTTGGCTCTAAAGCTAAAGACTGACGACGTTTGTTCTTTAACTCTGACTCCTGAAATTCCTTCTTGTCGAGAGAATCATCTTTTTTGTGCATCCTAATTCCTCCCGTTACATAAGTTTGATGTTGTACGAAAGTCATTTGTAATGGAGAATTACATAACTGTGTAGAATAAAGGAAGTAATTATCCGAAATGACTTTTCATGGGCTCATCACCATAAGGTGTGGTTGACACATAAAATCCATCGGATTTTGAATTGAACATAGAAAAAAAGCGAAAACCCCGGTGTCGTAATTGTTGCTTAGACAAACCACGATTGGAGTTTTCGCTTTGCCCCAACAGTTTATCAAATTACCTCTTCCACTTCCAGCCCTTTTTCAGATCCAAATGTCGTCAGACGAAGAACCAAACGTTTTTCCGGTCATCCCGGGTCAACATGACATCCCTTGTCCGCTGTGCCAGAGAAAGACCATCCTGCATTCGAAAAAGCGGCGTCGCTTTCGACACGGTCATGCGTGGAACGTCGGTGTACTCTGGATCGAACTGGATGTCCCACGTCAAAGATGCAGCTCTTGTGATTTGACGTTCGTGTATGACTACGCTCTCGGGCTCGTCCGCACTTCCACCGAGGTTTTCCGGAAAGGCATCGCAAAACGTTGCCACGGACGGACAATCTCAGATGTCGCACGCGAGTACGGCCTCCCTTATACGACGGTGGAGCGCTGGTTCTATCAGTAGCTTCGGTGGAGACGATGGAGCGTGCAACGCATGTCCTGGTCGACGAGTTCGCCACAAGAAAGGGGCACCACTATGCGACGATTGTCCTCGATGCCAAGAGTGGCCAGCTTCTGTCCATTGTCCCGGGCCGGGACGTGGCAGCCATCACGGCAGCACTTCAAGGCATATCCGAGGATATCCGTTCTGTCGTCAGTGATTTTGCACCGGCGATGGCGAAGGCCATCAACCATGTCTTCCCGGAGGCAGAACATGTGCTGGACCGGTTCCACCTCGTCCAGTTCGTCACGGACGCCCTTCGCCGACGGCGTCGTTTTTTGAACGAGGCAAGACGCCATCACCACGTTCGCGTGATCGATCGTTCGCTCGCGCGTCGCCCGGAAACACTGACTGGGGAAGACCGGGAGGTCGTCCGTTCCTGTATTCAGGAAGATCCATTCATTCGGAACCTCTATCAAGGGCTCCAGCATATCCTGTATGTGCTGAAGGCGACGTGCGAGATACAGACGCAACGGCGGCTGTCGGACTGGTTGGACCGTTATCAGTTCCATCCGTGCGGGCCCCTGGCGAAGATCGCGAAAGCAATCCGGGTCCGGGAGCAAGCGATGCGCCAGACCATCGTGTCAAGGCTGTCGAACGGGAAGATGGAAGGGACGAACAACAAGATCAAGCTCATCAAACGCCGTGGTTATGGCTATCGAAACCTCGAACGATTCTTTTTAAGATTGCGCCTCGAGATCGGTCGTCAAAATAGCAACCACGAGTTATGGTGATGAGCCAGAAAAAGAGGATGAATTTATCGAAGTTTTCTCAAACAGGGGGTAAAATTACAAAGAATTTTTTCTTTTGTTCTTTGCCCAGATCACTAGAAACGATAGAAAGATCAAAATAAATAAGCCGTACTGATAACCGGGAGGTATGGATTCTACAAGGCCATAAACAACAGCCACTTCAAGAGAAACGGCCGGAATTTTACCGATGGTGCTGGCAATAATGAATAAGCCACCTGGAATGGGCGTCAAGGCCGCCCCTGCTGTTACCAGACCTGATGGGACAAAAGGAATTAAACGCAGCAAGATGATTGCCCAGAAGACGCGGCTTATTGAAGAACTCTGGATGTACCTCCAGAACGGCCGCTTTAACCACTTTGGATTAACTTTTGAAAACCCATATCGATATAGGTAAAATCCGACGATAGCGCCAAAAATCTCCCCCGACAAAGAAAGGATGACGCCAATGGTTAACCCTAAAGAACTGATATTGAGAGACGTGAGCAAAAAGCTTGGGAAAAAGCCAACTGCACCCATACTTATGTTGAAAATGAGAAGCAGCAGAAATTCTAAAACGGGGAACTGAGTGTTTATGATATAATCCGCCTCCTGCGCTGTTTAAAAAATTGATGGTATATAAAAGTTCAGTTGAATGAAATTTTAAGATAGAGAAGTGCGTTCTATATCCGTTTTTTTCGAATTCGGTAATACACTAATCCTGAAAAGCCAACGACGAGGAGGAACAAATAGATTGAACTTAAAATCCCAGGTGGGAAAAATGTGCGAACGTCTTCAGAATTAGAAGGAAGGTTTGTCTCAGAAGCACTGACAACGGGAAACTGATAAGAAGACAAAAGAGTGCCATCCTGATCAGTAATCCTTAATAGTCCATCTTCTTTTACAGCGATTGTCACTTGCTCATCTGTTTGGTGTGTATAAAAGAAATCGCCTGGCGTAATGTATTCCACATCACCGGCAAAAAAGCTGCTTTCTTTCGGAATGCTCACTGTTTTAAAATTTTCAAATCCAAAATCCAAAAGTTGAATAGTGTCAGCATAAGCTTCTGCCTCTGTGTCGCTTTTTAAGGTGACGACAATTAAATTCAGGTTTTCTCTTTTGGCTGTCGTGGCCAGCGTGACGCCTGCTTCTGGCACAAACCCGGTTTTACCACCCGTAACGCCTTCATAAGGTTTTTCCCTTAATAGTTTGTGGTGGGTATAAAGCATGGTATCCCAGGATTCACCGTTCCAGGGCAGTTCTTTTGTTCCAAATATTTTCATGAATTCATCGTTCTTCATCGCATATCGGGTTAACTTCGCTAAATCTTCGGCTGTCGTAACATGCTCGGGATCAAAAAGACCGTGAGGATTTTCGAAGTTCGTATTCCGCAGGCCAATTACATCTTCTAAATATAAATTCATATCAGCAGAAAATAACTCAACGCTGCCGCTAATGTGTTCAGCAATGGCGACGCCGGCATCATTTCCAGAGTTGACTAAGAGGCCCAGCAACAGTTTTTCTAAAGTCACTTGTTCTCCCTCTTCCAAATAAACACGGGTGCCTTCCGTATTGCGTGCTTTTTTACTGATGGTTACAACATCATTTAATTTTCTGTTTTCAATTGCATAAATGGCTGTGGCAATTTTTGTTAGGCTGGCAGGATACATCTGCGACTGTGCATTTTTTTCATAGAGGATTTCTCCAGTCGTTGCTTCCATGACAATAGCTGCTTCACTGGATACGTTTGGCAGGGAAGGGTCATCAGTTTTACTGAAAACGGACGAAACGATTAAAGTGTTGATCATGATTAAAATGGTTGAAACAACACTTAGTTTTTTCATAACTATTCCCTCCTGAGTGATTATTTTAGTTCTGCTTTATTATATAATTGACGGTTTCCCGGTCCGAATCAGTCGGTAAATGAAAGGTTTGCTGGTATTTCTCGTGTCCTTTACCGGTAATCACAATCCAGTCGCCTTCCTTGCTTTCATGGATTGCTTGCTGAATGGCGAGTGTACGGTCTGGAACGATGCTGCCTTTTGAGTTGCCGTATGTTTCATTTAGTTGGTTTAAAACTTCCAGCATATCTCCTGGAGAAACATTGTTCAGGTCGTCCAACGTTAAAATGTAGCGGTCACTCATTTCAGCAGATATGGATAGCATGTGCTTTCTCTTGCTGGCATCTCGATTTCCACGAAAGCCGAAAATATGGGTTATTCGTTGTGCCCCTTGTGATTTTGCAGTTTCCAGGCAGTAAGAGATGGCATCCGGAGTATGGGCATAATCCACAATAACGATCGAGCCCTTGGCCAGTTTCGTGATCTCAAAGCGTCCATCGACTCCCTTGAAATGGTGAATGGAGTTTAAGAGCTTTTCTTTGGGGATACCCAGCAACAATGATGTTCCGTAGGCCATTAAGGTGTTATACATATTGTGCATTCCGGTCATGGCAGCGACCATTTGATACGTTTCGTTACTTTCAATCACCCGCATAGTGGAGGACAGTGAATGAAATTTTGCAACACGCAGGTTGCATTCAGTGGATGTGCCAATTGCATAAATCGGTTTTCCCTTTGTTTGCAGGATTCCACAGAGCTTTCGTCCCCACTCATTATCTGTATTCACTACAGCAATCCCATGTTCTTTCATCTGATTGAACATTGTAAGCTTCGCCTGAAAATATTCTTCCATGGAACTGTGATAATCCAGGTGTTCATGGTGAAGATTGAGGAACAAGCCGTAATCAAATTCAATGCCTTCTAACCGATACTGGGCCAGTCCATGAGAAGAAACTTCCATAATGACGACCTCATCCTGACTGAGGGTCAACAGTTTATGGAGAGCGAGTGAATTTGGTGTGGTGTTCGAGCTTTTCATTTTTTCGCCATTGATAATATTTTGGTTGGTACCGATGACAGAACAACTCATACCGTTGCTTTCCAGAAAGTGCTGGAGCATATAGCTCGTCGTCGTTTTTCCGTTGGTGCCCGTAATTCCAATCATTATTTTCTGGTCAGATGGACGGCCATAAAAATTCCTGGCCAGGATGCCAAGCGCTTTCCGGCTATTTTCCACCTGTAAATAAGGGACACCTAACCGGGTAATTTCTTGTTCTCCGATGACAAGGGCTGCCCCTTTTTCAATTGCCTGGTCAATAAACCCGTGACCATCAATTTCAAATCCTTTAATAGCAACAAACACAAAACCTTTTTCCACATCGCTTGAGTTATCGGCAATCCCCTTGATGTCTAATTCTAATATTCTGGAATCTAATCGGGAGATTAGACCGGATTCGTTCAAAAGCTGATTTGTTTTCATAGATTTGGTGACCTCTCTAAAACTATTTAAATTTGATTTATTCTATTATAAAAATGTTGAAAAAATGTGCAGAATTTATACGGGAAGCCTAACTACTAAAACTTAATGTTTTTGTAATACAAACGAAATCGAATCCTTTATGAACCATTACAGATAAAAACCCGGGATCTTGTTGACAAGATCCCGGGTTTTGGCACTTTTATTCGGGTGACAGTTCGCTTTCAGTCACCCATTTATGATTGGTGACTTCCTCGCCTCCGGTGGTCGGGACGAAATCAACCATATAGACGGTCGTTTCTTCGGTAGAATCAACCGTAGCCGTTGCGCCGTCCATTCCCTCCATATGGTCAGCGGCAATGGCCGCTTCATCGCCCGTTTCCAATGGTTCATCACCTGGATTTTCCAATTCTGCGTGAATCACCCATTTGTGATTTTCAACCGGCTCGCCTCCGTCCGTCGGCGTATAGGTCACTGCATAGGCGGTTGTATCATAAGCCCCGACAATTGTGGCTTCAGCACCTTTCATGCCTTCCATATGATCGGTTTCAATAATCGCCTGGCTTCCAACTTCAAAGGTTGGATTTTCGGCTTCCTGCAAATCATCCGGGACTTCACCTGAACCGGAATAGAAGAAACTGCACAGAAAATCAAGAATTAATCGGTAAACTGGATTGGTTGACGTCTTCTGGAACGGTTAAGCAAGCACGGGGAAGTAGAAGTTAAGAGAGGGGCTGTATTTAATTTTACATACCTTGAAATTCCCCGAGTCTTATATAGAAAATTTCAGTTGATTCCTTAAGGGATACAAAAATGATAAAGAAGAGGATTCAACTTACTGTAATAGGAGGTGTACAAGTGGCGGAAATTAGTTTGTATCTTGCCTTTGGCGCAAGGCTTTTATCATTTATCTCTCCATGCTCCCTTCCTTTGTATCCGGCTTTTTTATCCTACCTTACTGGAGTTTCAGTCAATGAGTTAAAGACGGGCAAGGGAATGATGAGGAGCACGGCTTTGATTCATACGGTTCTATTTTTGATAGGTTTCTCCATCATTTTTTAGCGTTGGGCTTGTCGACTTCGCTTATCGGAAACTTCTTCTTGGAATATCAAGTTCTTCTACGTCAATTGGGCGCTATTTTGATGGTGTTTTTTGGCTTGGTCCTAACCGGTATTCTGAAATTCGACTTCCTGCTGACGGATAAGAAATTACAGTTCCAGAAAAGGCCCTCCGGATACGCGGGTTCTGTTCTGATCGGCATTGGCTTTGCAGCTGGATGGACCCCGTGTACCGGTCCCATACTTGCAGGAGTTATTGCACTCGGAGTAGCGGATCCGGACAGTGGCTTACTCTATATGCTGTTTTACGTTCTGGGATTTTCCATTCCTTTTCTCTTGATGTCGTTTTTTATTGAGAAAATGACTTTCTTGAAGAAGAGCGCTCTTTTCATGTCAATAGGAGGAGCATTAATGATTCTGATGGGCGTTTTACTTTACTTTGACATGCTGACAGAAATCATCGCTTTTTTATCGCAATTTACGGGTGGATTTACAGGGTTTTAATGGACTCAACCCAGCATCTAGGAAGGACGTGACAGTGTATGGCTGCTAAAAAGGATAAAAAGAGAAATCGCTTGATTATGAGGACAAGTATTTTGTTGATTCTGGTTGTCGCTATTGCATTTACCATCTACAACGGATTAACAAAAGAGAAAAACGAATTGCTGCAAGTTGGAGATTCGGCACCCGATTTTGCGTTGACGGATTTGAACGGGGAACGGCATCAGCTGTCTGAGTACAAAGGGCAGGGGGTGTTCGTGAACTTTTGGGGTACTTGGTGCAAACCGTGCGAAAAAGAGTTCCCGCTGATGGAAAAGCAGTACCAGGTATACAAGGATCAAGGTGTGGAGATACTCGCTGTCAATATTGCGCAATCCGATTATGAAGTGAGACAATTTGCTGAACAGCGAAATTTAACGTTCCCGATTGTTATCGATAAGGACAAAAGTGTTATGGAAGCTTATAATATCCGTCCATTGCCGACTACTCTGTTAGTCAATCAAGAGGGCAAAATCGAGAAAATTATTACGGTTGAAATGTCCGAAGAGGATATCGCGAGTTATATGGAACAGATCAAACCGTGCTGATACCTCTGAATTTCCCAAGCATAATGCGGGCCACGTTATTTTGAAAAATGCTGCAAAGAAAAAACGAGAAAAAAACATTTCTTTAAAGTGGACTAACCAAAAGAAAAGAAATGTCAGGTGTAGAAAATTTATAAATAATAATCAGGCAAAGATCCTCCACCGGACCGATTGGAAGGATTATTCCTTTTGGGTCAATTGGAGAGGGAATGGATTACCTGTTTTGAAATCAAGATATCTGCACAAAAAGTCGAAACTTTTTCGTTAAACTTTAAGAATGTTATACTTATAAAAAATAAAAAATAAAAAATGACATATTCGGAGGGCATCTACATGAAAAAAAGAGAATAGGAACGGCAGTGCTGTCGGCTTTTCTTTTGCTGGCAGGCTGCAGCAATGATACAACGGATTCATTTGAAGTGCCGTTTGAAGGGGAACTGAACCATGTTCATGGGATGGGTTATGCAGGAAATGAGAACGGACTGTATTTTGCCTCGCATACCGGGCTGAAAATTTACCGGGAGGAGGGCTGGTTCGAAACGGCGGATAATTTTCATGATTATATGGGCTTTAATGCAACAAATGAAGGATTTATTACGTCGGGCCACCCAAGTGCAGACTCAGAATTACCCAATCCCCTAGGGATACAGCGAAGCATCGACAGCGGTAAATCGATTGAAGAGATTGCATTTCAAGGAGAAACGGATTTTCATGCCATGGCGGTGGGATATAACAGTAACGACATTTTCCTAATCAATCCGGCCAAGAATTCCCTATTGGAAGCCGGCGTATATAAAAGCGGTGATGAAGGCGAATCATGGAAAACTGTGAAGGCTGAAGGGCTGGAAGGCGAAGTGACTTCGCTCGCTCTTCACCCGGCTGACTCAAACTTCGTCGCTGCAGCTACGGCTGCAGGGATTTATTTCTCACGGGATGGCGGAGAAAATTTTAAAGCCATTACAGACGGAAGTGAAACAGGCACAGCGGTGCATTTCACCGAAGACCATTTGTACTTCGGAAGCTACGGGACAGCGGCGGCTCTGGCGAAGTATACTATGGAAAATGAAGAACTCGAGCCGGTGGATACACCGGACCTTTCACAAGATGCCGTCGCTTTTATTGCACAAAACCCGATGGATGGAATGGAACTGGCGATCTACACATTTGAAGGCAATGCCTACTTGTCGGAAGACGGATTACAGACCTGGAAAACGCTGCTGGAAGAGGGAAAAACCAAGTAGAAACCAGCTAGCCGTTTGAAAGACGAACCGAATCCAACAGCTTTCGGCAGCAGTCTTTGTCTTGATTGCTGCTAACCAATCGACTTAAAGAGGGATGCCATGTTAAACAGGCTTGCATTGAAAATAGGTTTGCTGTTTTTTGTGTTTATTATCATCATTGAATTGGTTTTGTTTCTAACCCTGTACGTTACTTTTGTCAATGAACGGGTGGATGAAGTCATGACCAACCTGCTTGCAAGAGGGAACACCCACAGCGAAGTATTGGAAGACAATTTTGAACCGGCGACATTGAACCATGTGGCGTTGATGGAATCGGCCTCCGATTTCATCGTCATCATCACGGATGCAGATGGCAACGAATTGACCCATTCCGATCTGATTGAACCTGAAATGAGGGAAGTGTTGGAACACACCGATTTTGATGAGGTTCTGCAGGGAGGGAAGGTCGTGGAAGAGCGATGGGACAAAAAAGAGTTTATTGCGACGGACAGCCCAATCACCATTGAAGGAGAACATAGAGGCCACGTGTTCATGTTTGCGGAAACCAATCATATCAAAGGGATGGTCAGTCATTTGCGAAACCAATTCCTGATTGTTGGCCTGATTGCTGTCGGGTTGACCGTCATCACAATTTTTCTGCTATCCCGATTGATTACGTTGCCGTTGATTCGGATGAAAGAAGCGACGGAACAGTTAAGCGAAGGGCACCACGAGGTCAGCCTGAATATTGGCCGAAACGATGAGTTGGGAGAGCTGGCGAACGCCATCACTGCTCTATCCAGTGACTTGGAACATTTAAAAAATGAGCGGAATGAATTTTTGGCGAGTATTTCGCACGAGTTGCGGACGCCGTTGACCTATATCAAAGGATATGCCGATATCGCGAGCCGGCCGGATGCATCCGAGGAAGAGAAAAAGGAATACATTGGCATCATCCGGGAAGAGACGGCCCATTTGACGGAATTGATCCGGCAGCTGTTTGAGCTGGCTCAGATGGATCATAACCAGTTCACCATTCAAAAAGAGGAATTTTCACTGAAGATGCTTTTTGCATCCGTCGTTGCCTTGGTTCGGCCAGCTTTTGACGAGAAACAGATTTCATTGGCTGTCCATTGTGAACATGAGATTGTCGCCTTCATTGATCCCGAACGTTTTCAGCAGGTATTGCTGAATGTCTTGGACAACGCCCGCAAGCATTCTCCTGAAGGAACACAAGTGGTATTACAGGGAGTCCAAGATAAAGGTACCATCACCATAAGCATCCGTGATGAAGGAGAGGGCATACCGGAAAAAAATCTTCCTTTTGTCTTTGAACGATTGTATCGGGTCGATAAATCCAGATCCAGACAGTACGGAGGAAGCGGTCTTGGCCTGGCGATTGCAAAAGAAATCGTCGAATCGCACGGTGGTCTCATGACGCTTCAAAGTGAGTACGGACAAGGGACAACCGTCCTGATAGAATTGAAAAGGGGGGATTCGCTTGCAGAAAGTGCTGTTGATTGATGATGAACAACGAATGCTGGATTTAGTGGCTTTATATTTGAAGCCGCATCAGTACCTCTGTAAAAAAGCACTGGGAGCTCATGAAGCCCTCGACTATTTGGAATCGGAACCTTTCGATCTCGTCTTACTGGATATCATGATGCCGGAAATGGATGGCTGGGAACTGTGCCGCGAAATCCGGAAATTTTCGGATGTGCCAATCATTATGCTGACGGCGCGGGAACAACAGGAGGATATTGTTAAGGGATTGAATATCGGGGCGGATGATTACATCACAAAGCCGTTTAATGAAGATGAGTTGCTGGCCCGGATGGGGGCGCTGCTTCGCAGGAGAACTCCGAAAAATACCATTGAAGTGGACGGTTTGGTGTGGGACGAAGACCGGTTTGAACTTACGTACGGCAAACATATCATCAAATTGACGCCAAAAGAATTTCTGATGGTGGGCCATCTGATGAAGAATGCCGACAAAGTGTTTACGAGGGAGCAGCTGATCCAGTTAATTTGGGGATTCGACTCAGAGACGGAAGGGCGGACCATCGATTCGCATGTGCGAAATGTTCGGGAAAAAATCCGCCAGTCCGGTTTTCCGGTCGATGATCATTTTCTCACGGTTTGGGGAATCGGCTACAAATGGATCCATGAAGCAGAATGATGCTTGATAAAAGAAAAGGTCCGTCGGAAAATATTTCCGACGGGCCTTTTTGAGTAAGGTTATGCGGCGTTACGGCAAGCTTCTGCACATCTACGGCAAGCTTCCGCACAGCGTCTGCAATGTTCATGATGATCGGCGTGCTTCTCACATTCCTCTGCGCAAGCTTCGCAAATGGTTGCGCAAGCGGCTGCCAGTTCGGAAACGAACGGTGAATTGTGAGTAATGGCATGTTCCAAAAATGCACAAATGTCCGCGCATTCCCGGTCGAATCGAATGCACTGTGCTAGCATCTTCACATCGTCTTCCTGCAGACAAGCGTCAAAACAATGGTTACATTCCGCTGCACAATCATGTAATGCCCGAATCAATTCCTGATGTTGTTCGTGAGCCAAGTTAAAACCTCCATTTCTTATTTTTGCTTCATTTACTGGATTTCCCTCTCCTTTCCAAACTAAACAGAAATACCGAAACTCCATAGAAACTGCACATTTTATAGACAAGTAATCAAATATTAAAATCAATGGTGCGGTTTTTTTGGGGGGTCATTGTGAACTTCTAAATTAGAGTCATGGAAACAGCGATAAAGTAAAATGATACTAAACACTTGATATACCCTATCGGGGTATGTTAAGTTTAAGGAAATATTACTTTAGGAGGAATAATAATGATTGAAACATTAAAAGTACAAGGTATGTCCTGCGGCCACTGTGCAAACTCGGTTGAAACGGGCGTCGGTGAACTCGAAGGGATTTCATCTGTGACAGTTGATCTTAAAAAAGGCGAAGTGGCAGTAGACTATGATACTGCCAAGACATCATTAAACGAAATTCAGAAAGCGATTGAAGAACAAGGGTATGACGTCGTATAAGGGTGCTTTCACAGCACACTTTACTTTTAAATGAAATATACCCCCGCGTGGTATATTCGGCAAGAACTTTGTGAATGTTAAGAATGTAAATAGGGTTAAATAGGATAAGAACCACTAGTTTGGAGGAGGCGCACTGAATGGCTAAAAATGATAAAGACCATCACCACCATCAAGACGAACAGGTAGATCACAGTAAAATGGATCATTCCAAACATGTTGGGCATTCGTACCATGAAGACCAAGTGAAAGAAGGCATTCAAGACGACAGCAATCCTGCCAAAATTCATGATGATCATGCCCATCACAATCATGGTGGCCACGATCATAGTGACCATGGACATCACCATCATGGGAATTTCAAAGAAATTTTCCTGAAGTCGCTGCCCTTGGGCATTGTCATTCTATTATTGTCGCCGATGATGGACGTTCGGCTTCCTTTCCAATTTACTTTTCCATACTCGGATATTGTGGTCGCTGTATTAGCAACTATCTTATTGGTTTATGGCGGAAAACCCTTCTATCAAGGTGCAATCGCTGAATTTAAGGAAAAAGCACCGGGTATGATGGCCCTTATTTCATTAGGGATATCCGTTTCCTATTTGTATAGCATTTACGCCGTGCTGGCACGCTACGTAACCGGCGATCACATCATGGATTTCTTCTTTGAATTCGCGTCCTTGCTGTTGATCATGCTCCTTGGACACTGGATCGAAATGAAGGCTATCGGAGAAGCAGGAGACGCGCAAAAATCGCTCGCCGAATTGGTGCCGAAAGATGCACATGTGGTATTGGAAGATGATTCGATCGAGACGCGTCCCGTAAATGAGCTGAAAGTCGGAGACCTTGTACGGGTTCAGGCCGGAGAAAACGTCCCTGCCGATGGCATCATCAAAAGAGGCACCTCGCGGATCAATGAAGCTTTGCTGACGGGGGAATCTAAACCCATTGAAAAAGGAGCCGGAGACAAAGTGATCGGCGGTTCCACGAACGGTGCAGGCATCATATATCTTGAAGTACAGGAAACCGGCGACCAATCGTTCATTTCCCAAGTACAAACCCTGATAAGCCAGGCGCAGGATCAACCTTCAAGAGCTGAAAATCTGGCTCAAAAAGTAGCCGGCTGGCTGTTTTATATCGCCATTGTGGTGGCTTTCCTCGCTTTTGTCGTTTGGCTGTACATTGCTGACATTCAAACCGCTGTTCTTTTTACGGTTACGACATTAGTCATTGCATGTCCACACGCTCTCGGCCTTGCCATTCCGCTGGTTATTGCACGAAGCACCAGTTTAGGTGCAAGCCGCGGGCTGTTGGTGAAAGACCGCGAAGCATTGGAGCTGGCAACTAAGGCTGATGTAATGATACTGGATAAAACGGGTACATTGACTACTGGCGAATTTAAAGTTTTGAACATGGAAACACTGGATGGTCAACATACCGAAGCCGAAATCGCGGCGTTAATGGCAGGGATTGAAGGCGGGTCCAGCCACCCAATCGCCCAGTCAATCGTCCAATACGCTGAGAAACAAGGGATTCAGCCTGTCCACTTTGATTCGATTGATGTTGTGTCGGGTGCGGGTATAGAAGGAAACGCCAATGGCCGCAAATACGAATTGATCAGCCAAAAGGCACTTGGAAGAGATGTAGCGGTGGATGTTCCCAAAGGGGCAACATTAAGTATACTAGTTGAGGACGGGAATCCGATCGGTACGGTCGCATTAGGCGATGAATTGAAAGAAACGAGCAGAACGCTGATACAGGCATTGAAGCATTACAATATAAAACCGATTATGGCTACAGGTGACAATGAAACGGCTGCCCAAGGAGTAGCAGAGGAACTGGGCATTGAATACAGAGCCAATCAATCACCGCAAGATAAATATGGTTTAGTGGAATCACTGAAAAATAATGGACAAACGGTTATCATGGTCGGCGATGGCGTCAACGATGCACCATCCCTTGCAATAGCAGACGTTGGGATAGCAGTCGGTGCCGGAACTCAAGTCGCCATCGATTCCGCTGATGTGATTTTGACTCAGTCGGATCCAGGCGATCTTGAATCCTTTATCGAATTGGCCAATAAAACAACCAGTAAAATGAAACAGAACCTCGTGTGGGGAGCCGGTTATAACTTTATTGCCATTCCCATAGCGGCGGGTGTTCTAGCCTCCATTGGGATTACGTTGGCTCCTGCCGCAGGAGCAGTTCTGATGTCCGTGTCCACGGTTATCGTGGCTATCAATGCGATGACATTGAAACTAAGAAATAGAGCTGTTTAACACCGTGTTTAATTGTCGTACACGAAAAGTGCTGCCTCCCAAAAGTTGAATTTTCTTTAACCTTGGGGGCACAGTTTTGTATTAGGTTAAAGTCAAACGGAGGTTTGAAGACTTTGGATAATTAAATATATTTTTATAGTTAACATATGAGATATTATCGGAAGAGAGGAAGCCCAAAAGCTTCTTCTCTTTTCTACTTAAATTCAATTAACACAAAAAAGTTTTCAAAAATTGATCATTCATTCATTAATCGCCGATTGTAAAATTAAGCTAGACAATTGAAAAAGCCATTCGTGGTACACTCACAATGTATTTTCCGACCAAAGAAAAACATAGGAGTGATTACGAATGACCTACACCCATCTTACCACGGATGAACTGGTGATGATAGAATCCTACCACCGCCAAAATATACCTGTAGCGATCATTGCTAAGTTGATGAACCGTTCCAGGCAGCCAATCTACAACGTCATCAATTTCCTGAAATCAGGACATACAGCGCTCGACTTCTACACGCAATACAAGAAAAATAAGAAACGCTGCGGCCGGCGGAAAATTGTCCTGCCGAAGAAACAAGTGGCCTATGTTCAAGACAAGGTGGCGCAGGGCTGGACGCCGGATGTCATTGTCGGCCGGGCAGAAACGGCCATCGATTGTTCCGCGCGCACCATCTATCGCATGTTCAAAAATCAGGTCTTTGACGCCGCCACGCTGCCGATGAAAGGAAAACGGAAACCCAATGGACACCAGGAACGCCGGGGAAAACAGGCGTTCAAACGCCATATTTCCGAACGGGAAGCCGACAACCCGTCGTTCAAAAAAGAGTTCGGGCATATCGAAGGCGACACCATTGTGGGTGCCCACCACAAAAGTGCGGTGATCACGCTGGTCGAACGGCTGACGAAAGTCATCATCGCCCTGAAGCCTGCAGGACGCAAGGCTTGCGATATTGAAACTGCGTTGAACCAGTGGTTCCAAGGGGTCCCGAGAAATCTGTTCAAATCCATCACGTTTGATTGCGGCAAGGAATTCTCCAATTGGAAACCGTTGTGCAACCGGCACGACGTCTCGATTTACTCTGCGGATCCCGGCACGTCTTCTCAGCGCGCCTTGAATGAAAACTCCAACGGGCTCCTGCGGAAAGACGGCTTGGCAAAAGAAATGGACTTCAACCAGGTGGATCAAACATTCATTTCGTCGGTGGCCGACAAGCGGAATAACATCCCAAGAAAGTCACTGAATTACCGCACACCGTTGGAGGCATTTTTGAGTCACCTGAATGGAGTCGATCTGTCTAGCTTAAATTGACAAACGGAATGATTTAAAGATATCAGTGTACTGCAACTTTTAACTGATACATCTATAAAAGCAGCAAAGGATTTTTCGTCAGCAACCGCCAGGGCGTTAGTCTATCGATTGTTCGACGTGAATGATTGCCTCGAACGGCACATGGATGATCCCTTCCCTTTGATTGGCCAGCTCGACGGTCCGCTCCATGTAGTTCGTCCGGTGCACGAATCCTCTGAATCGTTTCATCTCCCGCTTCTCCACATATTTTACCTCTACCAAATCTCCGCTGAAGATCGCGTCGTTCAGCACATTCTCATAGACC